>CAZDWF010000205.1:0-4316 GCA_964508895.1 uncultured Bacteroidales bacterium | reverse complement strand
TCTTTCATAGGATGCTCTCGAATTTCGCCGAATCTCCCCTAAATCAACCAGCAAGGATTTCTTATTTGAACGGTTGAAAACGGTCTTTATATTGATTTCAAACTTTTCAATACGTTTGTTTTCTCTCGTATTCGTTTTGTCATCTAAAACATTGAATTGTCGAATAACAAAATCCGAAAGAGAAACTAAGTATCCTGTGTTGGGCTTTGCGTGAATCAATCTATAATCAGGAACAACTTCCTTAATATTTGTCTCCTCAATCAATCTATCGAGAATGTGCTTCTCTGATGCAAAAAGGAGAATATCTTTGAAATTTGACAATAAATACAGAGACCCGTTATTTGTTGCCAAAACCATTTCATTCTTATTATCAATAAAAAAAGCCGTCGCGACGGTCCCATCAATCGCACTAAGTGTTTTGGAAATTGACAAAATAGATGAATCACATATGTTGTCGTAGTACCGGAAAAGAGAAAGCATGACTTCAGTATCAATTTCATATTTTCGGTGACTGACTCGCATTTCTTTCCAGAGATCGTCGACGTTAACAATGATTCCATTATGCACTCCCACAAGGCCATCTTTCACAACTGGCTGATTGTTTTCATCGTTTAACTGGGAGCCGTTAGTTACCAACCGGGAATGGCCTATTATCGCCAAAATATTCTGCGTTAATCCTTCTTCTTTATCATGGATATTGATTAGGCTGGCTTGTAGGTCATCCTTGAACGCTCGCTTCTGAAGCAACGTGGAAACTGGTACAGGACCTCGAATCACGTTAATTGAGCGGTCCCCTTCATTTCTAAAAGCAAACCCTGAAGAATCCTTCCCCCTTATTTCCGAGAATACCGCCAAATCAATCAATATCTTCCTGATTTCCTCATCGCTATAAGGAGAATTCCTATAAATGGATATGCCGAATATTCCACACATAATCAATTTGATGCGAAAAGTTAGAAAGGGAGCCGAATTAACAGTGTTTTTAAGATAGGAAAGCAGGTAAAAGGAACAGCAGGTTTTATTTTGGAAAAACTTTTAAGTATTCTCCAAGTGTAAAGAACTTAGCCTTCATGTCTATGGATTTTTCTATTATATCCGTATAGGTTTCCGTATATCCTGGGAATTCATCTCTGTTAAAGGACCTCTGATGCCAATTTATCACCAATAAAGCGTTGTTCTTCAATACTATATCAATCAATTCTTGAAACTTTTCCCATTTACTTACTGTATTCATGAAGCATGAATCCATTATTGGTAAGGGAAATACAACAAAACCATCTGAAAAAGGTTTAAAGGGAATTACCTTTTTTCCCATAAATCCGATGGAATCAGTATACCCAAATGATGCATCATATTTGAACCCGAGCTCTTTCTGATATTTCCATGTCCTTTTCTCATCCAAATTTAGGTAGTGCTGTCGAACTCCAAAGACTTCATGGCCTAAGATGTTTTCTAAAATCTTCTTTTCCTTAAGCAGCAGTTCCGGATTTTTGTAAGAATTATATGAACCATGAACCCCGATTTCCCACCCGTTTGAATCCAAGAACCTTATAGCATTAATGATTTTTTCGGATTTTATGTCATACCTTCCTAGAGACAATTTCCAATTTGATAATGATAATGGGTTGAATTCAATAGACTCATTAAGAAAAAAAAAGGTGGATTTCACATTGAATTCATTCTCAATTCTTATAATTTCTTCGAAATTCCAATATGGGTTATTCTTAAAAAGCGATGAAAAATGATAGAGCGCACAATTTGTATCCCTGTTCAATAGTGCTTTAACAAAGTACGTAACATATTGGTAACTCTTGTAAGTTCGGTCAACATCATGAGTTAGGGCTACCCTTAACATCGAGCATTTACCTATTCAGCATTTCCAACAAAAAATACTTGAAAGCCTTTCTGTACGCACCCCTTCTAAGATATTTTATCTTTTGGCTTTTTCTAATATGCCTTAATTCGGCGTATTCATTATTGAGAATCTTTAAATGTAAGCTTGAATTCAAAAACATAAAGCTTGCATTATTTAGTTCACTAACATGGTGTGCGTCGGAGCCAATAATTCCCTTTTTGTCGAAGTAAGCAGCATATCTCCCGGCGAAGCCATTAAAAGCAGGGGTTGATCTCGAATTGAAAATTTCTACGAAATCAATGCAGTCCAGAAATTTAGATGTATGAATCGTAAATAGATCGTGCTCCTTATACGGATGTGGCAAACAACTATATGCTCCTTGTCCCTTTATTTCTGAGAAGCAGGCCATATGACTATAAGCTATTATTTTTTTTTGTAAAGGAAACGCAATAATGTGTCCAATGTCTGTTGAAACCTCTTCTCCTATAATGACCTCAAATCTATTTGGATACTTTCTGTTCGCATATTCCTTCGCAAATATCGCCCCGTCTATAATATTATGGTCAGTGATAACTACCTGACCATATCCTTGGGATACCAAGTAATCTACTATCTTGTCAGGTCTTAATTGCGAATCATAGGAATACATAGTATGAGCATGGAAGGCTGTCTTTTTATTGAGCAATTCTTCCATGGGGGTACTTCTTTTCTACCAAAAGCTTATATATAGTAAAGGATAAATTATATAAAACAGTCAAAGGATCATCGAGATATATACTGCTATAT
Source organism: uncultured Bacteroidales bacterium (assembly GCA_964508895.1). Classification (GTDB taxonomy): domain Bacteria; phylum Bacteroidota; class Bacteroidia; order Bacteroidales; family B18-G4; genus M55B132. Next base: position 1,675 of record CAZDWF010000205.1, on the reverse strand, counting down.
ATTTTGTGACGTCTTCTTAAGATGTCAAAATCCCTTTTTGCCTCTCTAGACGCAAATCGTTGCCATAGAGTATCGTGAGGGAAAGTCCATCTAAAGTAGATAGCGTTTTCATATGAGCATGTTGGGATTTCCTTACCCATTGCCAATAAATAGAGCAAATACGGAAAATTTATACCAGCTTTATGGCTTAATTCAAGAGACCCCCAAAATTTAGGGTTGATCTCCATTAGCTTCACATTTCCCTCAGCATCTTTCTTGAATTCGACCATGGCAGCACCATGCCATTTCAACCGGGTTAGTAATTTTGTACCCATTTTTTTTAATTGAATGTCATATACACTCTTGGCCAGTGTACTTGCTCCCCCTGTGATCGGATATTCGTGAATCCTTTCGTGCATGAAGTAAGCGATGCACTTGCCACAATCATATAATGCATAAAAACCAACTCCCTTTCCGTCAATATACTCTTGTATTATTGGGAATTCATAACCAGCAGGCAAGTTATTGCCTATCTTTCCTGCAACGGTTTTAAATTCGTTTGCATCATTGCAATAGAAAACGCCCGTTTCGAAAGGGTTAACTTTCTTAATAACACAGGGAAACCGGATTTTGGATTCACTGATCTCTAAATCTCCCCTATCCCTTGTGAACAGGGTCTTCGGTATAGGAATTCCACATCTTTCTGCAAATCTAAATGTCTCATTTTTGTACTGGGCAACTCGCATAACATCATAATCAACCACCGGAACCCTTGTGTATTTTTCAAACAACGACTTGTATTTTGAAACCATGTTGCTAGAAATATTTCCAACCGGCAATAGAGTGGATATATCATTCCTTCTCAGTATCCTGAGGATTTCCTTCTTATAGATAAGTTCGTTGTCGAAAATACGTCGGTTAACGGAAAATCGTCTCGTTACAAGCCTAGAATAGTAAGAAAGGGAAAATTTGGTATGGAAAAGGATTCCGACCGAAAGACCTTTTTCAACCAAAGCCCTTAAAATTCCATAGGTATGTTTGTAGTGGCCATCGGTCAAAAGCACATCCAGTTTCACAACAATTTCTCCAAGTATTTCAAAGAAACTCGGTAAAACATAAAAGACCCAAAATATTTTAGAATTGGAACTCTGCTCAGCCGCAAATTTAGTTGTGGGTATTTGTTTATTGGAAAAAAATATACGGATCCGAGCACTTTCACATCAAATCCCATTTTCTTAAACATATTAATTATTTCCAAAACGGAACTTTTTGATGAGGATCAATTTTGCTGATATCGAATCCATATTTTACTAACTCGTATGCTATTTTTATCATGCCGTATAATGAAAATACATTTGGAAGGGAGAAAATGAGTTCGGTTTTTTCCGTTACAATCGTCTTAATTTGGTCCAGTGCAAGGCTGTGATTATTGACGTGCTCGAGAACCTCTGAGCAAAAAACATAATCATATTTTTTATCCAATGTCATATCTTCAACTGACATATTAAAAAATTTCACATCCTCCTTATGGTCCCTATTGAGTACCTTCGCAGCAGACAAATCACAAATATCAAAGGCATCTACTTTAAAATGAGTATTCCGACGCATTCCGGCCACCCAATCCGATTTAAATCGGCCACTCATTCCGATTCATTCCGGCCACTCATTCCGATCTAATTCGGCCACCTATTCCGAA
>CAZDWF010000204.1:0-4456 GCA_964508895.1 uncultured Bacteroidales bacterium | reverse complement strand
AACATTAGCTCTTGTAATAATCTGTTCAAAACTTTTACCTCCCATCCCTTTCAAGAATTGATTATCTTTCTTCTTTTTATTCATTAACTCATCTACATCAATATTGATTATTTCGTCAATTTTTTTGATACCTACATCTTCGCATATAACATCTCTTTTGCTTCTCCCAAGATAAAACAAACCCGTTAAATCATCATTATCTTCAACCCATTTTTTACAACTATTATGCCATGGACATAAAGGACAAACTCCTCCTATGGCTGGATCATTTCTTATTTTATTTCCTAAAAGAGCAAAAACCGTTTCTCTCGTATTCTCGTATAATTCCCAAAAAGTCGTCTTATCTCTTGTATTAACCTGACTATTTAAATCATAAATAACTTCTTTTCCTTTCACGTCGAATATAATACCGGTCTTATTATTTTCAAATCCCAGTCTATTTAAAATATCTACATAAAGAGCCAATTGAATTGCATAATGTTTTTTAAGCTTGCCGTCTGTTTCAAAATCACTACCCCCGCCCTCTAACCCCATTCCTGACTTTATGTCTATCGGTACATATTTACCATCTGGCATCAACTTTAATAAATCAGGAATCCCTCTTAATTTATCTTTTGCCAAAACACCCTGATAGATTAGAGGAGTTTTATTTTTCATAGCGGTGATAGTTTTGCTAAATCTATCTTTTAATGAACCCTTTGATAAATCCAAATATTCACCAATCTCAGAAACTACTTTTTCTTCATAGCTAACACCCTTATTCCATAGTAATTGAACGAAAGGATTTGTTTCTTTTATTTTTTCTTCTTCTGGACCGTAAGTATCCCGCCAAACTCTATGGGGGCATTGTGTGTAGTCATAAAGCTTTGAAGCTGTAATATGCATTTGTTATATCTCTTATCTATGAATTATTAAGAAATTATCTTATTAATATCCTCTACTATCGTCTTGCGATTAAAATTATTATTAATCCAATCGGAATATTTGATACGGTAAAAATCCCAACCTGACGATTCTAAAATCTTTTGTCTTTGTTCATCATTTTCAATATAAATATCTAACTCTTCATCTATTTCATTTCTAAAATGAGTAGGACCATCACATTCTATTGCTAGTTTTTTACCAGTCTTAGCATTTGTAACAACAAAATCAATCTTAAAACCACAGCTTTTGACTTGATTCTGAATACGATAATTCTTGCTAGACAACTTGGATTTTACAAGGTTATAAAAATCTTCCTCGAATTTAGAATCAAATGGCTTAAGCTCGACTGAATGGAAATCAACCTTGCCATTATCTCTAGCATATTCTAAATATTTCCTTATCCAAATCCCTTTAGGGATCTCATCTATTGGCAGACTAATAAAACAATGAGACTGCAAACGGGCTCTTGAAAAAGCGACATTCACTCTCCCTTTATTTATCCCTGACCTAATATCTCCTCCCTCTCCAGTAAGTGGTATATACTTATTTTTCTGATCCGGACTATGAATAACGAATGAATAGAGAATAATATCTTTTTCATCTCCTTGTATTCCCTCAATAATACCTATTTTGTAATTATCAACTTCCTCTTTATATCCCTCTTTTTCGAATAACTCTCTAAGATAAGTAGCCTGTGCATTAAAGAATGAAAGAATGCCAATAGATTTATCTTGGTAGCGTTTATCAGATCTCAACTTGCGGAAAAAGGACAATATTTCTTCTGCTTCTGATACATTTACCTTTTCTGCGATTTCTTTTTTCATATCAACCTTAACAGGATGAATAACCATTACACGATTGGTATTTTTGTAAGTTAAATAGCTATTATTAAGAACTATCAACTCTTTCCCTTTGGGTTTATAGAAATTATTATTACTAAAATCAATCAACTCTTTAGGTGAACGATAATGATTCCTTAATGGGATTTCTTGAAACCCTCTAAGCCTGGCTATATCAAGAATTGATTGTACCGACTCTCCAGTAGCTTTAATTTGCAATTCCTCTGGTATTTGATACTTCTGAGCTAGTTCATCAAATGAACGGTTAGACTTAAACATAATAGTACTATCACGCATCTGCTCGCTGTCGCCAACAAAAATGGCTTTCTTAGCTCGATACATAGCTGGAATTGCGTAAGCTATATTACACTGTGAAGATTCATCAAATATAACATAATCAAAAATACTAGATTCCAGAGGAACTATCCGGCTAGCATCATCTAGCTCCATTATCCAAACTGGAATAAAATCCATAATCGCCAAAAAATTACTAGGATCTTCTCTAAGTTTATCAAATGTCTTATATGCTCTTTTTGATTTATCAAAGGCCTTGGCTAGCTTTCTAACTATAGATCTAATTACCATACCCTCCCTGTATTTATCTATAATTTTTCTGTTTATTATGTTTTGTAAATATATTTTTATGCGATCTCTATACGTTTCTCCAGCACTGCCCAATAAATCATTAATAGCATTGGAATCTCTTGTTTCAATCCGATTTAATTCTCTATTTAAATCCATAACAGTTAATATATTGTTTTTTGTTTTATCAAATCCATCCTTTAAAACAATTTTTTCTATAGTTTCAAATTCCTCATAAGAAACACCCGAATCAGACAATAAAACACTTAAAGTTTTTTCTAGATTTTTTAATTTATGCTGCCTTTCATAATATAAGCAATAATCTAATAATCCTTTTAATTCCTTAATTATTTTTGATTTAGATAAATCTTTATTTAAAAACTCATCTATATAATCAATAAATTCTCTCGGTAAACTAGAACGAACATCTTTAAGTTTAAACTTCAAAATATTATTTTTTAAAAAACGAATAAATTTATTATGACCATCATATCCATTAACGCCAATATCTTCTATAATTTTACTAATTAGCTCGGAGTAATTATTCTTCTTTAAATCAAGATCGGAAAATAATTTATCATAGCTATCGATTCTTTTATCTTCGTAATTCCTTGTCTGTTTTTTTATATCTTCTATTTCTTTCCTTACTCTATTTATCTCTTTTCTTAGATAATCTGAAAATTTGTCACTAAATTTTTTAATGTTTGATATTTTTACATCATATTGTTTAAGCTTGTTTACTTTTTGTATAAGCTCCCAATATGCTCTTTGAGAATCTATCGCCTTATTAAATAATTTCCTCAGCTTTCGACTCTCTTCAACTGATTCTTTTATTTGTTCATCTGTAACTTCATTTAATGCCCCGCTTTTATATGAAATGACCGGATATTTTCTCCTTGGATAAATCTTGAATCCTATTTTATCGATGTGTGCTTCTAGTGCAGCGAGATGAGGAGCAATGCCATCCAACCTGTCATCCTCATTTAGTTGCATGGAGCCAACGTCTGGAATATAACCGAAAAGATATTTAACTCCAAGATTTTTAAGCATATCTTTAACAACTTTCAATGCCTGTTCTTTCTGACTCACAAATAAAACTTTTTTACCCTTTGCTGCAAGATGACAAATAATATTAGAAATAGTTTGAGATTTACCAGTCCCAGGAGGCCCCTGCACTATGCTAGTCTTATTACCAATAACAGAAAGTGTTCTTAATTGATGTTCATCATATAAGAATGGAAAAAATAATTCACCCTCTTTTGGGTCATTGTCTTTTAATACTGATTCGTCATCTTCAATCCAACTCATCAATGAAGAATCCTCGAAATCATCTTCATCAAATTTAGAAAGATTTTGCAAATCATCTGCAATAAAATAATTTACCTTTGGACCGAGACCAATTTGCATTTCATCTAAAACAAAAGAATCTTCATCGAAGTTAGCTTTAGTCAATTTAAGTTGAGCCCTTATTTTATCCCAAATCTCATTGAAAATATCATTTTTATCAACAGGCAACGACAAGTCTTCCTCCATTTCATATTTACCTAATTCTCCAACTAGTCTCGAATAAAGATCTTCTCCTAAAATATTCGCTAAGATACCAACATTAACCTGAATTTCGGAATCAGTTGGTTTGATATAATATTTACCTGAACCTCCTTCAAATATTTTCTCAATTAAAACAGGAACGGAAAATAAAGGATAACGATCAATTTTTGTCACTGGCTTATTGTTTTCCTCATCTATATAGTCATCCCCCGAACCAACATCATCCTCGATTGGAATCTCAATTTCATAATAACCAAAATTAAATATAACTTGCTTGGTATAAGGATCGTTTCTGCCTTTGTTATAAATCTCATCTATCTTTTTAGCTAAAGACTTTTCTTCATTATATTTTTTCTCACTCTCTTCAGTAACATCTTTTGGGTCGAGGGAATAAAAAGTTTCTAAATTAATCAGTTTCCCATTATCACTATCCATATCGCACCCTAATAAATCATCAATATTGAAAATATTTTTTGAAAGTCTTGCAGATACTTTAGTCTGGGCGATAAAAGAACGCTGACGAGTCAACTTAATATATCCAAGACAATATTTTATAAAATTTG
>CAZDWF010000203.1:0-4483 GCA_964508895.1 uncultured Bacteroidales bacterium | reverse complement strand
TAATTAAATTGACAGGCAATAAGATTTTTAATATTCAAATTAGCTTCAAGATATGTATGAAAAGCAATTTGATTATAACTCATTAAATAATACAAACCTGCCAGATTGTTTAAATAGATCCCATAAGAAGAATGTTCTTCACCCAAAGATTCTTTTGTGAGATCAATTGCTTTAAGGTATAATGATAATGCCTCATTATATTGCTCAAGGATTTTATATAGGTTGGCAAGGTTATTAAGGTGAACACCATATTTTGGGTGTTTATTACCAAAGTTTTTTTCCGAGTTCTCTAAAGCACAAATATATAGCGGCAATGCTTTTTCATATTTATTCATGCTTTCATACAAGCCGGCGAGATTATTTGAATTAACTCCATATTCTGTATGGTTTTTTCCGAGCGACTTTTCTGTATTTTTTATTGCTTCCAGATATAATCGTAATGCTTTTTTATATTCTCCCATGTTTTCATAAAGCCCGGCAAGATTATTTAATGAAATTCCGTATTGAGAATTTTTCTTACCTAAAGTTTTTCTGGTATTTTCAAGAGATTGCAGATATAGTGTAAGTGCTTTATCATACTGTCCAATTGATCTGTATAATCCTGCCAGGTTATTCAGGCGAATACCGTATTGTGAATGATCCTTTCCAAGGCATTTTTCAGCATTTTTAACTGATTCTATGAATAATTCCAGTGATTTTTCATACTTGCCCAGTTCTTCATATAATGAAGCTAAATTATTCAATGCTATTCCATAATCAACTTGCTCTTTCCCCATAGATTTCTCTAAATTCTCAAGTGCTTCCTGATAAATTGATAGTGCTTTTTCATATTGCCCCATAATTCTGTATAGTGTTGCCAGATTATCGAGAGTGATCCCATAGTTTGGGTCATCCTTGCCTAATGATATGGCAAAATTGTCAACTGCTTGCAGGTAAAGAGGTAATGCTTTTTCATATTGCCCCATATACTTGTATAGGATAGCCATATTATTTGACAGAATTCCATAGTAAAAGTGTTCTTTTCCAAGATGTTTTTCTATAATAATCAATGACTCATTGTATAAAGGGATAGCTTTTTGGAATTGTTCCAGTGTCTCATATAAACCTGCCAGGCCGGCTATACGTATTCCGTAATCAAGATGACCTTTTCCCAATGATTTCTCAGTGCCTTCGATAGCAATTTTATATAATGAAAGTGCAGTATCGAAATTTTCAAGCTCTTCATATATCATACCCAGGTCAAATAAACTTGAGCTATAGTATTCATGATCTTTCCCGAATTCCAGTTCGCATTGTATCAATGCTTGCTCTGCATATTCTTTGGCAATAATATATTCCCCAAGTTTGTAGTGGTCTGAAATTTTTTTATTAAGCTCTTCATAGTTTTGGGAAAATCCGAATAAGCTTATGATAAGAAGCATTTGGACCAGTAATATTATTTTCATCTTGTATGTCTTTAAATAAGAAACATAGGAACAGCATCTTATATTTAGCTACCACAGCCTGAAATCAAACTCTACATTCTCCTGCCGCATGGTAGGCTTTTGTAAACCGTTTGTTAGCTCCTGAACAGACTTGCTTACATAGGTTCTTAGTTCAGAAACTGTAATTTCTCCGTCATTATTAATATCTGCATCTCCGGATTGTAACCCATTGAGTATGGAATATGTGAAAACACCGTTCTGCCATTCATCGGATTCCATGGCGTAGCTATCGCCGGCAGCAGCGCTGATAACCACTGTGCCCGAGCCTCTGTTCAGATTACTGAATAATTCCTGCATGAGTTCAAAAGAGTTTTGAAGTCCGATTCCCTGGATCTCATCATTTTGAAGAATGTTTGCGCGGTAGGTGTATATTTTTACTCCACTTTTTGCACCTTTCTTTTTTTCTCCTTTGCCTTTACGCAGCTCGTCTTTGTCAACTTCTCCGGAATGGCAGGCATCCATAAGGAAAAGTTTTTTACGCGCAGGGATGGAATCGAGGAGCCATTCCAGTTCTTCGTAACTGATGCCTCTTTCTGATGGATTGTTAAAGTCGATATCGTGGGTTGCGAAATAGAAGTCGAAATTTTTGTCGAGGAGACCATGGCCGGAGACATATAGCATAACAATGTCATTAACATTGGTGTTGAGTAATTTATTTTTTAAACCTAAAATGTTTTCTCTGGTAGCAACAGAATCAAATAAATAATTATCTAAGTGTATTTGATAGTTATCATCAGCATTTTTAAACATGTTTTGCATATCTACGCCATCTTTTACTGTATATTCTAGGTTGAATTTATCCTGTTTATACTTAGATACACAAATTGGGATAAAATAAAAATGTGGTTCGCTATCCTCAATTTCGCAGTTGATATTAAAATTGTCTCTGAAGGATTCGATTCCCTGACTATTCCTACAACTTACTTCGATTTTATTTTCCCCATCTGCAAGTGGTATTTTGAAGTCATATTTTAGGGTATCATTTGCTTCTGTGTTTAAATTAATGCCATTGCCACCAAAATATGGAACATTGTTAATATAAAGATTTAATTGTGTTAATTTGTAAACACTGTCACAAGCAATAACATTAAATTCTAATTCAGAATTTTTAGTATTTAATGGAATCCTTTGTTTGTCTATGATTTTAATTTCAGGAAATACCAGATCAGCCATACTGAACTTTTCGTCAAGCTCATACTTTCTTAGCCTTTTGTGATAAGCATTTTTGTAAAGTGTCAGGAGGTTGCTGTCAGCATATCCAAGTTTTGATAAAATAATATCGGGTCTGTTGTATTGTAGGTCTAATTGATCAAAAGTTATGAATCTGTTCTTTTGTTTAAATCCTATTCCGCTGACTGAAGCCCGTGGTGAATAATAGTAATCTTCCGGGGTAATGATGACTTTCTGATTTTCATCGACAGGAATAATTGTAAATTCCAAAAGGCCATCATTGATATTCCAGAAATTTATGGAACCATCATCATGGGCACTAATCAGCCATGGCTTGATTGGATGAAAGGCAATGTCATTAACTTTATTGTTTGTTAAAGGAAGTGTAGTGATCTTTGATTTGCTTAAGAAATCTTTAAATATAATTATTTGATTTTTTTTATTGACAATAGCAATTTTCTTGGTTTTCCTGTCAATGAAAAAGTTGGTAATTGAATCTGTAACACTATTAACAATAGATGGTTCAATGAAATCAAAGGTGTATAAATTGCCATTTGCAAGAAACAATATTGTTTCATTGTCAATGAATTCAAATTTTTCAATATTATACTCAGCAACGGTATAGCTTTTATAATACACATTTTTATCTTTAATGATCCAATGATTTAGTATGTTGCCTGTTGAATTATAAAATTCATTCTTTTTCAGAGCTGGTTTTAAGCAACTTATACTTGATCTGAATTTATAAGCCTCTTCTGGAAGCTTATATTTGTAGAATAATGAATAATCTTTTCTTAAGGTTTTCAGGTTTATTAAAGTTAAAGGGAAGAAGGGATTTCTTATCCCTCCATAACGGGGTGTTAATCCGGCTAAAATAAGATAGTTGCTATCTGAAGTAATTATTGAAGAAAAAAGTCTACTACTTGGCATTTTATTGCTATAGAGTTTGTCAACTTTTTCTTTAAGAATCTTGAAGTTCAAATTTCTGGTAATGTTGAGTTTTTTATTTGGAGTCAAATCCCTGACATTATATACATAAGCTTTATTATCGGAAGCAGTAGTCATAATCATGCTGTCACCAGGGAGGAAATTAATGCTGGTTATTTCCTGCTCATGCTGCCTTCTATAAACCAGGTCAAAACCATTGGAAGATAAATCAATGATCTTTATAAATCCTAAAGCATCACCTATTGCAAGCATACTTCCGTCCTTGGTGAATGCAATCTTCTTTATAGGCAATGTTCTTGAATAAAATCGTTTTATTGGTTTTAAATTCCTGACATCCCATATAATAATTGATCTGTCGCTGCTTGCTGAAGCAAATAAGGTCTCGTCAGGGCTGAAAGTCACATCGTTAACAGATCTGAGATGTTCTTCCAGGATTGTTTTGATTTTACCTTTATAATCAATAATATAAATACCGCCTAACTCATTTGCAGCAATAATTAATTGATTTGTATCAGATGCTGAGATGCTATTAAATTTTTTACTTAGGTAAATTGATCGAACACTAAAAATATTATTTCCTGAATTTCTATCCTGGACATTTATCTGGGATCCTCTGATAATTGCTTCATTCTTACTTTTATTAAAGATTGTCTTCTTTTTATTATCTATTTCTGCATCTGGAATGGCAGAAAAAGCATGGGTGTTAATGTTGAGGCTGTAATCAGTCTCACTGTCAATGATTAGAGTCTCAGTATCAATAAATTTCAGTGAATTAATAGATTTAATTGATAAAACAGGTTTAATTAGTTCATTTAGATTAATAATATTTTTTATTCTTGAGTTAATTATATCATATATTAATAATGAGCCATCGTTTGATA
>CAZDWF010000202.1:0-4541 GCA_964508895.1 uncultured Bacteroidales bacterium | reverse complement strand
AAAGCTCTAAGAAAAGAACTGGAAAAAAAGTGTAGAGGAAAATCAAAAACAAAACGGCATACTGGAATTAATCATCATGTAATGCAAGTTTAATAAGATCTTCATATACTTCTATTCCATTCTTTCCATTAAAATCATCACAAAAAACCTCATTATTCCATAATAAGACCATCGACCCGCCAACACTTCTAAGTTGCTGCAAAATATCCCTGTATGTATTCATTGAAAATCCATTTCTAAGAGCAGCATCGGTGAACGAGAATGGATAGACCATTAATTTTGTTGTAGTATCATAATCAAGGTCAAAGAAATAAAAAGGCCTGCTTGTTCCAGCCCTGAAGCCTGGTGTATTAACATAGCCCATTGAATAATCTTTAAATATATCACAGTTAAGAAAATTGCGATATATCAAAGGCATGTTAAGGTAAAGGAAATGCTGGCGGCATTTGAATACTTCCCTGTTCAGTATTTTGCCAAACCTCTGCAGTTCCAGCAATAGTTTATCCGGAACAACAGCCGAATTATAAGAGGAATGTAATCCCACCTTACAATAATCTGCGATTGATTTAACAAGCACCTGAAATTTTCGGTTATTAACCGATATATTTTTATCATTGCTTGCATAATCTGCAAATAAAATAAAATAGAGTGTATCAATATTATTATCCTTGTGAACCCTGATTTGTTCTTCATAAGTATCAAACGGATCTTTCTCAAGTCGCATCAACACCCGAATTTGCTGAAAAAGATCTGTAAAATCCAGTTTGCCAATATTTCTGAATACACCACCAATAGATCTTACTATTCCTTTATATTTATACTTATAAGCAGTATTTATATCAATTGTGGGGGAAAATGAGAATTCAGGGAGACAAATATTTATTTCAGGATAATATTCCTGGATAATTTCTTTTATCTTCTTAATCCAGATATCAATAATGGGATACTGAAGGAATTTATTTTTGTAAGAGATACTCTTATCTGCCCTGAACCTTCCATATTCATCTCTGACATAAGGCATATACTCTTCATATCTTGAGATCAGATAAAAGCTGGCAGCGAAAGGGTCGAACGGTAATGATGAATCTTTGTTGTGTACAGGGAAAAAAGCAGGTAAATCCTCAAAGCTTATAAATTCCAGTTCCTTCCCTTCAATATCTTTCTCAAACAGTAGTGAGCTTGATTCAAAATATATTCCACTTCCTGAAGAATTTTGAGAATAATTGATCTTAGGTCCCTCGAATGTAACAAGTTCTTCCATACTGGTTGTGAAAACCAATTCCAGCTTTAAAACCTCTACAAAAATGAATTCAAAAATGTATTTGAGTCGATTCGAAATTCTTGGTGTGTATATCAAGAGCATGAACAAATATAGAAAAATGTATACTAATATGCCACACTAAATATTAATAGATTCTTTGATAAAAAGATGATTCGGATGCCGGATGCCAGATACCGGATGCCTGATGCCGGATGCCAGATGCCGGATGCCAGATGCTGGATGCTGGAATCCGGTCACTGGAATCTAGTATCTGCTTACTATTTTCCACAAGTTATCAACGACTCCACTTCACAAGCGCTTTCTTTTGTATTTTTGAAGCATTAATGCAGAGTTTATGGAGAATTTTATTGTTTCGGCCAGAAAATACAGGCCCGTTAATTTTGATACGGTTGTAGGACAAAAATCGATTACCAACACCCTGAGAAATGCTATTAAAAACAATCAGCTTGCACAGGCATTTTTGTTTTGTGGCCCAAGAGGTATTGGAAAAACAACTTGTGCACGCATACTGGCTAAAACGATCAATTGCGAAAACCTGGACGAAAACATTGAACCCTGCAATAAATGTGAATCATGTGTTTCTTTTAATAATAACGCTTCTTTCAATATTCATGAGCTGGATGCTGCATCAAATAATTCTGTTGAAGACATAAGAAATCTCGTTGAAAAAGTTCGGATCCCACCACAGGTTGGAGAATACAAAGTATACATCATCGATGAGGTCCACATGTTATCACTTGCTGCTTTCAATGCATTCCTGAAAACGCTTGAAGAACCTCCTGCTTATGCAAAATTCATTCTTGCAACAACAGAGAAACATAAGATCATTCCTACCATACTCTCACGTTGCCAGGTTTTTGACTTCAGACGAATAAGTGTTGATGATATTGTAAAGCACCTCGAATTCGTGGCAAAAAACGAAAATGTGGAAGCTGAAGATGATGCACTTCATATTATAGCTCAAAAAGCTGACGGAGCTATGAGAGATGCTTTATCCATCTTCGATCAACTGGTAAGCTTCACCGGAAATAAGCTCACCTACGAAGCTGTAATCCAAAATCTTAATGTACTCGATTATGATTATTATTTCAGGATGTGCAAGCTGATCCTGAATGGAGATATTCCTGCATCATTATTATTATTAAACGAAATCATTAAGAATGGTTTCGATGGTCAGCATTTCCTGATAGGTATGGGAGAGCATTTCAGGAATCTTTTGGTTTGCAAAAATGAATCTACTGTTGAATTGCTTGAAGTAAGCCAATCATTGAAACAAAGCTACCTTGAACAATCAAGGAGCTTCAGTATTGAATTATTATTAAAAGTACTGGAGATAAATAACAACTGTGATATCAATTATAAAACCAGTAATAACAAGATATTACATCTTGAACTTGCCTTGATGCAGATGTGCTCAATAAATGCAGACATTGGGGAAGAAAAAAAAAACCATATAATTGAAAGCACCAAAGAGCCAAGCACCAAATTCCAAACAAATAACAAAGATTCAAATTCCAGATCCCAGGCAAATCCCAAAGAAGAAAATTACAAACAAGCAGAGCAATCTTCTGGTGTTAAAGAAATTCCGCCAGAACTAGAAAAGCCTGCTGCCAGCACTGAAGTTCCGGCATCTGGCATCCGGCATCCGGAATCCAGTGACCAGAAAGCAGAAAACAGTAACCAGCGACCAGAGACCAGCAACCAGCAACCAGTGACCAGTGACCAGAAACCAGTGACCAGCAACCAGCAACCAGTAACCAGTGACCAGCAACCAGTAACCAGTGACCAGCAACCAGTAACCAGCAACCAGCGACCAAAACCCAATGGCTTAGGAAATATCCCCGGAACAATTTCTATTAAAAAAGCTAAAGAAGAGAATGGCAAAAAGAAACCAGCAGAAGAAGCTGAAGAGGATCTAAGTGGTAAGCCAGCAACTGAATTTTCCCAGAAAAAGCTTGAAAGCGTGTGGACCTTATTTACAGAATCCATAAAAAAGAAATCACCAAACCTTTATTCAACCCTAACCCGCAACAAACCAGAGCTTAAAGAGAACTTCAGGATAGAACTGGTAATTGACAATAAAGTGCAGGAAAGAGAGATACTTGAGCGCAAAAGTAATATTATGTTTTTCCTGAGAGAAGAACTTAACAATTATCACATTCAGCTGGACACCAGGATAGAAGAAAGCCATGAAGAAAAGAAGGCTTATTTACCTGAAGAGATCTACCAGGAAATGGTAAAGAAAAACCCTAATATTAAGAAGTTGAAGGATGAGCTTGATCTGGAGTTGGACTATTAAATTGTCAATTGTCAATTTGTAATGAGTAATTTTTAATTTATTGCAAAATAATAAATCGAGGATACATTAAACATTGAAAATAACTAATTGACAATTCCTTCTTTCATGCTTTCCCCCCAATAATCAAAACACTCCCAGGCAGCACATTCGCAAGATAAATCAATCCTGCAATTACAACAACATCAATACTTAGATTGGCAAATATGAAAACATATAATACCAGTATTGAGACTATTGTAAATATAGTATATGCGTATCTTAACGACCAGGATGATAATTGCAGTTCTCTTTCATCAAGTTTTATTATGGATCTGTGTGTGAATTGAAATATTCCTGTTTTATAAAATGCAGGAATAAAAGTAATAATGCATATAAGCAACATTATTATATCAGCGATGATCCAATTTACATTCCAGAAATTCATGCTTCTGAATTCGAAGAAGATGACTGTTGCTATGAGTGATAAGAGATTTAATATCACCCAGAAGATTGTAAGATTTTTGTTTTTCAATGGTTTCATAATATTAAAAATAAAATTACTTAATGGCCACATTTAATGGTGGCAATTCATTTGTAGAAAAAATCTTCTCTATCGGAAGATCAAATACTTCACTGATCCTGAAGGCCAGATCCAGACTTGGATTATATTCTTCCCTTTCAAGGTAACCAACAGTCTGAAAATTAACACCAATTTTCTCAGCCAGTTCCTTACGGCTCATGCCTTTGTCTCTGCGAAGCACTTCTACCCTATTGTATAGTTTTCTTGACTTCATGATGCAAATATAATATTTTTTGATTTGTTGTAAAAAAATTTGCTTTTTATTTTGATTGACAGAAAAATCAAATTTATTTTTATTTACTTCTAGCCACTCTGTATCTGGACCAAATCTAACATTTCCTGCTAAATCTAAAGTAACATGAATACCATGTTCTTTACCATATTCTGCACATTTTAAATTC
>CAZDWF010000201.1:3164-4592 GCA_964508895.1 uncultured Bacteroidales bacterium | reverse complement strand
TTTAGTAACGTCACTGCTTCCTGCTTTTTCCACTTTATCCTGAGCATATGTAAACCCAGTTATCAGGAAGGCAGCGAAAATAAATAATGCGAGTTTTTTCATAATAAGAATTTTAAGTTAAAAAATAATGTTTTCTTTTTCTTGTTTGATGCATACTTCAATCAAATTTAGTAAAAAAAAATTATTGTTGAAAGTGATTTAACATATTTAAATAGTAAGGGTAAATAATTTTATACAATCTAGACTATTTCAAGTGTTTAAATTGTTTTTAATAATCTTCTTACTTATTAATATTAATAAATGGAAAAAGTAACCTAGTTTTTGTATTTATTTATTAATTCTTTGAATTCCGGTGTGTTCCTGATGAAGTCTATATCGGTATCGGTTTCAAGATGTTCCCAGTTATAAAAACCTTTCTTTAAAGATTTTTCGAACCAAACTAAAGAATTCTTGATGTCTTCCTGAATGGCGAAATAGCAACAGATATCATAATAATACCATGCATTTTCCGGATCCATTTCTATTGCCTTTTTAAAATTTTCCAGTGCTTTTTCAGGCTTGTTAAGTCGCAGATAATTGTATGCAAGGGCTTCAAAATTAGCAGCATTGTCAGGCTCAAGCTCAACTATCTTTTTTATATAGAATTGAGCACTTTCATAGTCTTGCAATTTATCACTGTAAATATCCTTCATCGATTTATAAGGTCGAAGATAGTCCGGTGCAATTTCAATGCTTCTTTGGTAATGCGCAATTGCACTATCGTAGTTTGATAGTAACTTATAGCATAAACCGATATTGTAAAGAGAATATTCATCATTTGGAAAAATTTCAATTCCCTTTGAAAAATATATTATTGCAGTATCATATGCTTGTTGACTAAAATATATATTACCAATTTTAAAGAAAGCATTTGAATATGTAGTATCAAAGTTATACGCATTCAAATAAGCTTCAATGGCATTTTTATTTTGACCTACTTTCAGGTAGTTGATTCCTAAGTATTTATAATTCTCTGCATTATCCGGTTCAAGCTCAATTGCCTTTTTTATATAGAAAAGTGCTTTGTTGTAATCATTTAATTTATTTCGGTAGATATCTTCCACAGATTTATAAGGTCGAAGATATTCCGGTGCTATTTTTATGCTTTTTTCGTAATAAGCAATGGCAGTGTGGTAGTTTGATTGTAATTTATGGCATAATCCAATATTGAACCAGGAATATTTATCTTCTGGAGAAAGTTCAATCTTTTTTGTAAAATAAATTATTGCAGAGTCATATGCTCTTTTATCAAAATATATGTTGCCAATATTAAAAAATGCATAATAATAAGAAGTGTCAATGCTATATGCTGTTAAATAACATTCAATAGCTTTCTTGCTTAGATTCTGATTACTTATTGGCATATTCAAACCTGGGAAGAAGTTACAG
>CAZDWF010000201.1:0-3154 GCA_964508895.1 uncultured Bacteroidales bacterium | reverse complement strand
TTTCTGTAACTTCTTCCCAGGTTTGAATATGCCAATAAGTAATCCGGTTTTATTTCAATAGCTGTCAGATAAGCTTCAACAGCCTTATCATATTCTTCCATATCATGGTAAGAACTTCCTAAATTTAAATATGCCTTATCATAATCCGGGTTAATTTCAATAGCTTTCAGGTAAGCTTCAACCGCATTATCATATTCTTCCATATCATCGTAAGAATTTCCTAAATTTAAATAAGCCTTATAATAATCCGGATTAATTTCAATAGCTTTCAGGTAAGCTTCAACCGCCTTATCATATTTTTCCATATCATCGTATGCGATCCCAAGATTATAATATGCATCATCATAATCCGGACTAATTTCAATAGCTGTCAGGTAAGCCGAAACCGCATTATCATATTCTTCCATATTATTATATGAAACCCCAAGATTATAATATGCCTTAAAATAATCCGGACTAATTTCAATAGCTGCCATGTAAGCCTCAATCGCATTATCATATTCTTCCATATCATCGTATGTAATCCCAAGGTTATAATAAGCCTTTGTATAATCCGGTTTGATTTCGATGGCCTTCAGGTATGCTTCAGCTGCCTTATCTTTTTTTTTCCAATTCATCGTAAGCAATTCCAAGATTATAATAAGGATATGGCCACTGTGGTGCTAATTCAATTGCTTCTAAATAATTAGAAATTGCAGATGTATGGTTATTATCAGAAGCGTATTTGGTGCCTATTTCATTATAATGATATGCCGCATAAGGTTCAATTTCAATAGCTTTCTTTAATAATGATATTTTATTTGCGAGCGAATCTGCTTGAGTGCTTTTCAAAAAATAAATGCCTGGCAAATATCTGATCATGAAGAATATAGCTTGAGTCAATTAACTGATATGCATAATCCATTTCATTTGCAGCCTGAGATATAGTGAAATCATGATCGTATGCTTTTGCTTCAAGGTATTTATTAATTAAAACCTGGGCTTTATTTTGCAATGCTGCAAGTAAAGTTCTGTGCAGTTTCTTTATTATAACTGAAGCTTCCGGGTTATCCCTGAGATCTTCATATATATCCCAGGCATTCATTAAATGTGTATTCCCCGGAATTAAAATATCATCTTCTATGCAGACATTGAACATCTCATACTGATTGTAAATATCTTCATCAAGCTGATCCGCGTAATAATCGTTGAATCCCTTATATGCAAGTTGATCCTGGTAGTTTGAATTGATATCTACTGTTAAATTTGCAAGGGCAAGACTGTCGACAAACGAAAGTGTAGTAGTGGGATTCCCGCTAATGGATGGGAACTGAGAAAATTGGGTTTCCCGTGGTATATTGTCATTAAGGTAAGATTGTAATTCAAATACATTTATTTCATTGTCTTTATTATTATCTGCCAGTCCTGTAAGACCATTGATAAGATAAAATGTAAATACACCTGCTCCATTGCCCCATTTTTCACTTTCTACTGAAAGCTCACCCGGTTGTGAAGACAATACTTTGATAATGCTGTGCCAGTTTTCTGCCAGGGCTGCTGAGGTGTTCTTCACCCCTTCAGTACCACCGGCCAGCTTTCCAGACCGGCAGGCATCTGTGATTAATATAATGCTGGCTTTATTTTTTTTTGCTAATGTTTCAATATAGGATTTTAACATCGTTACTTGTATGGTTCCACCTGCCGGGTAACAGTATTTAGGACTATTGTATCCCAGAAGGAAACCGTGCTGCGCAATTGTCTTCGTCTCCAGGTCACCATGTCCTGAGAAATATATGATCACCTTATCATTTTCTTCTACCTCAGCAATAAGCCAGTCAAGCCCACCATATATATTGGCAGATGTGGCTTCTTTATTTAATAAAAGAACAATGTTTGATGAATCCAGCTTGCCTCCTGCATCGGATCTCAGATAGTTGTAGAATGAGAGTGCATCAGAATGTGCGTAATTGAGAGATTGCACATTTTCATACTCTGAAATACCTATCACAAAAGCTTTTGTAGCTGTTGTGTTATCTTGTGTCATTGAAAGGGTCCCTACACCTTTTGGGGTTGTTTGGGAGAAGTTGACAATGCTAATTATTAGCAATAATATTGTAAGGCTAAGCTTTTTCATCATCTTATAAATTTATTCTAAATATACAATATAATAGTGTAATACTCATGTTCTATATCCCAAAATGTTAAAAAGAGATAGTTGTAAAAATTTATGATATTTTAATATTAATAGTCCTTTGGTGGAAAAGTAACCATGGAAAGCTACTTTAACTTCAGCAACAATTCCTCAGCCTTATTAGTGTATTCATTCCTTGCAGTGGAAAGTTGTTTGAGAATGATACTGGCGTCATTATTCTGGCCTTCATGCAGGTATGCAAGAGCCAGGTACCATTTAGCGTCAGGCTGAAAATCGTGCTTGGGCTGTTCGGATAAATATTTGAGATTTTGTATTGCCATATTGATTTTGCCTTCTTCCATCTGACTTATAGCCAGGTAAAATAATACCTTAGGATCTTTGGAAGTGGAAAGTGTAAGGTTTTCAAGGATGTTGCAGGTTTTATTGTAATCCCCTTTATCGTAATACCTCATTGCATTGAGTATCATTTCGTATTCTTTCTCAGAGAAATGTGAGAATTCTTCAGGGATTTCAATGGAACGGCTTAATGAGATCTGGTTAGGGTAGAGGGTGAAATACTTCTTGAAAAGCTTTTGAGATTGTGATTCAAAAATGAAAAGGAAATAAATGCCAGTAAGAATGATAGCAATGGCAGCAGCAGAGTATAGGTAAAGTTTTCTGTCAGATATCTGTGGTGGAGAAATATTCTCAAGCTCAGCATCAGCTGTTTGCATAATAAGCTTTAAAACATTATCCTCTTCAAACTCCCGGATTCCCCGGATAATTAGTTTATGCATTTTAACTTTCGAGGCAAAGTCAGTATCTTCCTTTAGATTCTTTTCAAAAGATGCCAGTTCTTCACCACTGAGTCTTCCTGCAAAAAAATCATCAATTTGTTGATGCAATATGTTATCTTTTTCCGCCATTTCTTAAAAGAAATCCTTTTTATTGTATTTGGCTTTTACAATGGTTTCAAGCTTTTTAAGACATTTATATTTCTGAGTTTTAATCGAATCAACTGTAGTGTAATTCAAAATAATAATG
>CAZDWF010000200.1:0-4623 GCA_964508895.1 uncultured Bacteroidales bacterium | reverse complement strand
TCAGAAGTGCAGATGTGTATACAGGAGGATTCGGAGCTGAATATAGCAACAGTGTTTCTTCTGTTATGGACATTACAACCCGTGATGGTAATAGAAAAAGAATTTCAGGAAAGGTCGGCGCCAGCACATTTGGTGCAAGATTGATACTTGAAGGCCCATTGATTAAACCTAAGAATTCAGACCAGGGAGGACTTACATTTGTCCTGTCTGCAAAGAATTCTTATTTAGGTGAATCTTCAAAGATATTTTATGAATATGTTGATGAAGATGGACTTCCTTTCAACTTTCTCGATCTTTATGGGAAAATTTCACTTTATGGTGCTAATGGTACTAAAGTAAACTTCTTTGGATTTCATTTTGATGATAAAGTAAATGGGTATAAATCCCTTGCAGATTTTAACTGGAAATCATATGGTGGAGGTGCAAATTTTGTTGTTATACCAGGAAGATCACCTGTACTATTAGAAGGCCATCTGGCATATTCACAATATAAGATCAGTATGTCAGACGAGATATTTTCTCAAAGGGAAAGTTATATAAATAATTTCTCTGTAGGAATGGATTTTACTTACTTCCTGGGAAAAGATGAGCTGAAATATGGTATTGAAATGCTTGGTTATAAAACCTATTTGGATTTTACTAATGAAGCGGGGATCAGGTCTGAAATACCTGCCGATTTCACTACACAACTAGGCTTTTACCTTAAGTATAAGAAAATTATTGGGAAAGTTATTATTGAACCCAGCCTGAGGATGCAGTGGTATGCTACCAAATCAGCATTCTCTCCTGAACCTCGTCTTGCTATGAAATACAATGCAACTGATAGGTTCAGGCTTAAGTTAGCCGGAGGTATATACTCTCAATCAGTTGTTAGTGGTAAATCAGACAGGGATGTTGTGAATCTTTTCAATTCTTATATTACTGATGTTACTGATTACGAAAGGTACTTCGATGGTGAAAAGGTGAAAAATACACTCCAGAAAGCACAGCATGCAATACTGGGATTTGAGGTTGATGTTACCAGAGATATTACTGTTAACCTTGAAGGATATTATAAATATTTCACTCAGATCTTTAATTTCAACCGTGACAAGATATTAAATACTGATCCTGATTTTATTGTTGAAAAGGGAATTGCTAAGGGTATTGATTTTACACTTAAATACGACAAACGTAATTTATATCTCTGGTGTGTGTATTCGTTTGGATTTGTTGACAGAACTTATGAGGATTCAGATGGCGAACTCCAGACTTATTATCCACACTACGATAGAAGACACAACATAAACCTGGTCGGCACATATAGATTTGGTGACAGGAAATCCTGGGAAGTTAGTGCAAGATGGAATTTCGGTACAGGATTCCCATTTACTCAGAATCAGGGATTCTATGAAAAAATACCTTTCCATAACGGAATTTATACAGACTATACTACATCCAATGGAAATATGTCAGTTATACTTGCTGACCTGAATAAGGAAAGAATGCCTGACTACCACAGACTGGACTTTGATATAAAAAAGAAATTCATAATTGGTGATCATTCTTATCTTGATGCTAATTTTAGTCTTACTAATGTTTACAACCAGGAAAATATATTCTATGTGAACAGGTTTAAAGATGATGAAATATATCAATTGCCTATAATGCCAAGTTTAGGCTTTACCCTGTCATTTTAAATATAATGAAAACATCATATTCATTTTATGCAGAGATGCTGGCAATTAGTATTCTGCTTGTTATGTCATGTACTAAAAGCACAAATCAAATGAAAGCACCCGATGCAAAAAAAATCAGCAAAGAACTAAGCATTCACGGTGATACACGTATTGATGAATATTATTGGATGAATGAAAGGGAGAATACGGAAGTGCTGAAATACCTGAAAGCTGAAAATGATTATACAAAACATATACTGGAAGATACAGAGGAACTTCAGCATGCTATTTATGATGAGATTGTTGGCAGGATAAAGCAAACAGATATGTCCGTGCCTTATTTTCTTAATGGATACTATTATTATTCAAGATACGAAGAGGGCTTTGAATACCCGTTATATTGCAGGAAAAAGGGATCATTTGATAAGAGTGAAGAGGTCATGCTAAATGTAAATGAAATGGCAGAGGGCCATGAATTTTATAATGTAACAGGCTTGAGTGTGAGTAATGATAATAACTTACTCTCATTTGGTATAGACACTATAAGCAGAAGGTTGTATACCATTCATATTAAGAATCTTAATACGGGTGAAATTTATTCGGATGCAATTCCAAATACTAATGGGAGAGCTGCATGGGCGAAAGATAATAAAACCATATTCTATACACAGAAAGATACAGAGACCTTAAGGCCGGAAAAGATTTACAGACATATCATTGGCCAGAATGTTAGTAAAGATGAATTGATCTACACTGAACAGGATGCCACTTTCACTACCTATGCTCTTAATTCCAAGTCTGATGATTATATCTTCATTGGTTCATTTTCTACTTTAACAACCGAATACAGATTCCTTGATGCCAATGATCCAATGGGCGAGTTTAAGATTGTTCAGCCCAGGAAAAAAGACCTTGAGTACTCTATATCACATTATAAAGATAAATTCTATATCAAGACCAATTATAAGGCAAAGAACTTCAGGTTAATGGAAACAAGGATAGCAACTCCCGGAATTGATAACTGGAAAGAACTTATACCACATCGTGAAGATATTCTGCTGGAGGATATTGAAATTTTTAAAAACTTCCTGGTACTGAATGAAAGGAAAAATGGCCTGTCAAATATTAGAATAATTGCCTGGGATAATGGTGAAGATTATTATATTGAATTCGAAGATCCTGCTTATACAGCATATATAGGTACAAACCCAAACTTTAATACAGATATTTTAAGGTATGCGTATAGTTCACTTGTTATTCCAAGCTCTGTCTATGACTACAATATGAAAAGCAGGGATAAAGAATTGATGAAACAACAGGAGGTTGTTGGCGGGTATAATCCGGCTTCTTACAATTCTGAAAGAGTTTATGTTACTGCATCTGACGGAAATAAAGTTCCTGTTTCTATGGTATATAAAACAGGAATAAAGATGAATGGTGAAAATCCATTGTTGCTGGTTGGATACGGTTCATATGGGTCAAGTTATGATCCGGGGTTCAGGTCATCGAGATTGAGTTTGATTGACAGGGGGTTTATTTATGCTATTGCACATATAAGAGGGGGTGAAGATCTGGGAAGACAATGGTATGAAGACGGCAAGTTGCTTAAAAAGAAAAATACCTTTACGGATTTTATTGGCTGTGGCGAACATTTGATTCGGGAAAAGTATACAAGTTCTGATAAATTATTTGCAATGGGAGGAAGTGCAGGAGGTTTGCTTATAGGTGCCGTTATTAATATGAAACCTGGAATTTTCAAGGGAGCTATTGCTGCTGTCCCTTTTGTTGATGTAATAACTACCATGCTTGATGAAAGTATCCCTCTCACTACCGGAGAGTATGATGAATGGGGCGATCCGGAAGATAAAGAGTATTATGATTATATTTTGTCTTATTCACCTTATGATAATGTGCAGCCACAGGATTATCCTGCATTGCTTATTACTACAGGATGGCATGATTCACAGGTACAATACTGGGAAGCTGCTAAATGGGTGGCTAAGTTGAGGGATTTTAAAACTGATGATAATGTATTGCTACTATGGACCAATCTCGATTATGGACATGGCGGGGCATCAGGAAGGTTTAAAAGATATAAGGAGGTAGCAATGGAATATGCTTTTCTGATCAGTTTGATAGAATAATAGTTCACTTTTTATTTAATATCCAGTCGGAATCCCGTTCCATGAATATTTGTAATTGATATCTTTGGATCTTCAGAAAGATATTTACGCAATTTAGTTATAAATACATCCATACTTCTCCCTATGAAGTAATCATCATCACCCCATATTTTTTTTAATGCAAATTCCCTGGTGACAATCTTTTCTTTATGTTTACAAAGCAAAGCCAGCAGGGCAGATTCTTTTCTGGTTAAGAGCCTGTCATTATCACCAATGCTAAGGGTCATATTATTTACATTAAAAGTGTAATCTCCTATGTTATAGTTTTTTTCTTGCTTTGATGAGCTATCTGATTCTATATTAATACAACGCTTTAAAATAGCTTTTAACCGTAGACTTAACTCTTCTGTGCTAAATGGTTTGGTGATATAATCATCGCAACCAATTTTAAATCCTTTTATGCGGTCTTCTTTAAGTGATTTCGCTGTAAGAAATATAATTGGTACAAGCTTATTAATTTTCCTGATCTCTGATGCAAGAGTAAACCCATCTTTATGAGGCATCATAATATCAAGTATGCAAAGATCATATTCATTTTTCTTGAACTCCTCCAGTCCCTGGTATCCATCCTCGCAGACTGACAACTTATATCCAATCATTTCAAGATAATCCTGGAGTACTTCCCTGAGATTATCATCATCCTCAACAAGTAATATTCTGACTTTATTTTTCATTTTCCATTTTTTAACAATAAGGGAAGAACAAGAGTGAAGGTACTGCCTTTATTTAATTCACTCTCCAATTGAACACTGCCTCCATGTTCTTCTATTATTTTCTTCACA
>CAZDWF010000199.1:0-4632 GCA_964508895.1 uncultured Bacteroidales bacterium | reverse complement strand
GAAGCAAAATATCCTGAGAAGAACAAAAGCACAAAATTTCAATGATCCTGAAGTCTTATCATTAATAAGAGATGCAGAAGCAAAGATTAACAAGGAGCTGGAAATTCAGAAAGAAAAGGAAAGGATAGCTGCTAAATCAAAAGAAAAAGATTCAGAAGTTGCCAGGTCGCTGGATGATTATTTCAACGATATCGCTAATGCCGGTAGTCCTGCAGAAGCAAATCAGAAAATACAAATTGCACTTGGACTGTTTCAGACTCCTAATGCTCCTGTGTTAATTATAATCAGTCAATCAGGTGATTATAAAGACTATGACCGTCCTACTACCATTAACAAATATCTGAACTATATTAAAGACCAGAAAAAGAATATTAACCTGATAGAAAATATTGTATACGACAAAAATGGAAAGATCATTGAATTAGAATTAATCAAGCAGTAAAATAGTTTATCATGAAGAGTATCAAAATTGTCATTATAATTTTATTGGGAGCATTTCTCATTCAAACAGTTAGTGCGCAAGTAAGCATAACCCCTGAAAGAAAAAAGGCTATCGATAGTCTTGCGATGGAAAAGATCCGCGACCTTGGAAAATATATTAGCATAATCGGAAATAAGGAAACCCCTTTCTCAGAAGCAAAAAGAGTTATAGAACGTACTCTTGAACTTTTTGTTGAGGATGCTCAGATGGGCGTTTCATCACTATACCGCGATGAAATAAAATATTATCCTGTTAAAGAATACCTGGAACGTTTAATGCTATTAAACTACGACAAGGTCAACATAAAATGGTTCAACATACAATATATCAGCGATCTTGAGCTTCAACCCGACGGAAGATATGTAGGGGTAATTACTATTTATCAAAGGTTTGAAGGTTCGTCAGATGATGGATTGGTCTACAAAGACACAACAAAAAAAGATATAACTGTTTATGTTGAACGTAAAGAAACACAGATTGGTGGTCGGCTTATAGGCTTCTGGGATGTGTTGCTGGGAGATATCAGAGTTTCTGAAACCGCAAAATAATTCTCCATCATATATAAATCTCCATGAGACACATTACCATATTGCTGATAATAGCAAGCTTCTGCTTTGAGTCATACTCTCAGAATATTGGTGATTTTGTTGAAGACGAAAGCACTCTTTACGCTGAAACAAAGCAGCTTAATCAATTTCTAAGAAGGTTTAATGGTGAGGAAGATGTGAAAGGGGAAAGGTATTATGAAAAAGATAAGGAATTCCGGACCCGAAAAATCAGAAAGAAATACCTTCCAATATTATTTAACCTCAATGAAGATTACCTTAATAATGCGATTAAAGAAGAATTCATTGAACTGGTCAATGATAAACATAATCCAATATTTCTTGATTTTCACGGGGATTCCTGGTTTGCTGAATTAAAAACAATCTTTAATTACAAGGGACTGGACAGGGAGTTATGGATATTCCTGGAACTTCAGGAAGAAAAGGTTGGCTCAAAATGGGTAATATCAAAAATATATTTTGAACCTTTTACCCATTCAATAGAACCTCCGGACACTTCTGTTTTTAACGACAAAAAATTCCTGCATCCTCTTAGTCATGAAATTGGTTTTATGAATATCTTTAGAGTGTTTAATGATCCTGATAGCCTGGAATACTATACAAGTCGCTCTTTTACACCCGATTACCTCAGCCTGTTCTTTTACGAGATCAAAGAGGGTAATTTAAAATTCAAGACGGTTTCGGATCTTAAATTTCACTTTTTCCAGATCGATGGCTGGTATTTCAAGCTTGAGTATTATAACAGGGCCGGGTATAATACAGGATGGCTGATCTCTAATTTATTGAAAATTGATACTGAAGAAGAAAAACTTTTGAAGCAATATATATATCATGAATAATCTTTACTGTACCCTGAAGAAGATTCTGTTACTTTTTGTTCTCATATTCTCATCCTTTTCACTCGCTTCACAGGATAAAAACCTTTCAAATGATCAACTCAAGAGTTTGAAAGATGAGGTTTCTCAATTGGTTGAATTCCTGGAATATTCTTTAAACATCCTGGGTGATGATAATACTCCTGCCAGTCAGAAAGAAATTATCATTTACGAGAGCTATTCTAAAATATTTGCTGATGACAATGTACAGGTGGAAGATGACCTGGATGATAAAAGGGATGTAGTGATCAATAAGGATGTACAGGCATACTTAAAGGATATAGATTTCTTCTTTAAAGGAGTATCATTTGATTTTAACATTGAAAAAATTGAACCACAGTTTAAAGAAAATAATCAGCTGTACTTCCTGATCACTATGAATAGAAAAATTGAAGGAATAACAGTAAAAGATGATACACTCAAAAATAACCTGCTAAGGTATATTGAAATCAATTATGATAACGTTGAAAATGACCTCAGGATTGCCAGCATTTATTCTACTAAACTTAATGAAAACGAAGAGTATATGTATTGGTGGAATAATATGGACAATGCCTGGAAAGATTACCTTGCCTCTGATGTAAAAATATTCGATACTCTTCTATTGAAGGATGTTCTGGGATTTAATGACAGTGCAATTATTGTTTACAAATATTACGCATATCAGGAAATTGACTCAGTAATCACTTATGGTGATACTGTGATAACATTATATGATCCACCATCTGATACCATCGTTAGAAAAGATACTGTTTTATTTCATACCGATATATTATTTAATAAGATCAGGAGCATTACCAGGAAAACACAGATCAATATTGAAGAGAACTATACTATTTCAAACCTCGACCCTCTGGATAAGTTAAAGAAACTTGAAATACTTAATATCTCAAAAACAACAATTCACGATCTTACACCTGTTCGTAACCTGTCAAAGCTTGAATTCCTTGATTGCAGCGAATCAGATGTATATGATATCTCAGCGCTAAAATATTGCGAGAACCTGAGAGATCTCAAACTAAACTCAACTGCAGTTAATGATATATCAGTAGTTGCAGGATTTGACAATCTTGAGAATCTTTACATACAAGATACCCGGGTATTTGATCTTTCACCGGTAAAAAACTGTTTTGCATTGAAAGACCTGAGAATAAGCGGTTCACAAATTGACAATCTTCTTCCTGTTTCTGAACTTTCAGAACTTACTATACTTGATTGTTCCCGTACTAAAATACGTACACTTCAATCATTAAGTAATTTGAATAAGCTGACACGACTTTATTGTTCAAACACTATTATCCATGATATCAGATACCTTTCAGGATTAAGCCAACTTCAGACTTTAAATCTTGATAACACAAAGGTAAGCAGTCTTAAGGCACTGAACGCACATAAAAACCTGGAGAAGATATATTGCGACAATGCTATGATTACCAGCAAGGTTGCCAATGAGTTTATGGCTGAAAATCCTGGGGTACTTGTAATATATGAATCATCAACATTGCAATTTTGGTGGGATCAATTATCCATCGACTGGCAATTGAAATTCAGTGAATACTTCGATGAGGATCTGATTCCAACGAAAGAGCAATTACACCAAATTCTTAATATAACCGAAATAAATATTTCAAATAACGGAAGGATATCGTCAATCGATCCATTAAACAAACTTGAAAAGCTTGAGAAGTTAGACATATCTTTCACACTGATTGATGATTTAGAGCCAATAAATGATCACGTTGATTTAAGATATCTGAATGCCGGGAATTCAAGAATTAAGTCCCTTGCTGCTTTAAAGGATCTGATAAATCTTCAATATTTGAATGTTGCAAATACCATGGTTAACGACTTGAGCCCTTTATTTGACTTACCTCATCTACAGGAAATCAATCTGGATAATACCAGGATCTCAAGCCTTTCTCCATTGAAAAATGATGTTAACATTAGTATTATACATTGCGATAATGCAGGGGTTTCTCTTTCAGATGCTCTTGAACTCTATAAAGATTTACCTGAAAGCCTGATCATTTATCAAACTGAAGATTTACAAAAGTGGTGGATTGGTATCCCTATTGCATGGCAGGATGTTTTCAGAGATATTATTGGCTTCCAGGGTGATCCTGACAAATATCAATTACACAGGATTACTAATATTATTGAATTAGATCTTAATGATAATAAGAATATAAGAACACTATTTCCAGTTTATCCTTTACAGAGGCTTCAAGCTCTTAAACTATCCGGAACAGGAATTTCAGACCTTGATCCTGTAAAAGTGCTTAAATTTCTTGTATACCTCGATATTTCAAACAATCCGATTACAAATCTTGAACCTCTTGAAAGTAATTATTCAATTATTTACCTCGATATCAGAAACAATCCAATTGAAGATTTCTCTTTTATAAGCAGACTCCATTACCTTGAATATTTGTATTGCTCAGGGACAAATATTAAGGATCTTAGATTTGCCGGAAGCCTTAGTAATTTGAAAAAGCTGTCTTTTTACAACACCCGCATAAAAAACCTGAAAGAAATAGAAGGTTTACATAATCTGGAAAAGATAGAATGTTATAATACCAAATTATCTGCACGTAAAGTCCAGAAATTCAAAGAAAATCATCCAGGATGTGAGCTTGTCTTTTATTAAAAGCAACTATTGTTCTATTATTGTGGTCTTTAAATTAACTTTGTATAAGTTTAATAGATTCAT
>CAZDWF010000198.1:0-4652 GCA_964508895.1 uncultured Bacteroidales bacterium | reverse complement strand
CCTGGTATGTTCCCAGAAAATGCACAGTTAGAGGAACGATTAAAAAATAACTAAAGGCAACTCCTAGCAAAAACAACAATGAGCATACAACCACAGCTCCTCTTGAATGCTTCCTTTCTTTTGGCATTAAAGCAGGTTTAATAAACCACCATAATTCAAAGACCAGATATGGGAATGCTACTATTAATCCTGCAAAAATCGAAACATAAAGATGCATCATAAATTGCCCCGACATCTTAATATTAATAATATTCAGGGAAAGATTGTCAAGACATAATGCACTTACTCCCAGGAAATCTGACAACCTACATAACAATTGATTGGTTATAAATGTAGATTCTTTGGGTGCAAGAATAATCTCATTAAATATGATACTCCTGTTCAGAAATGCAATAACAGCAAGTACAATAATGGCAATCAAAGATCTTACTAAATGCCAGCGAAGTTCTTCCAGGTGTTCCCAGAATGACATTTCCCTGTCAGGATCCTTTTCTGTCTTCTTTTTATTACTTACAACTTCTGGCATATCAGACAATTCATTTTTTCATATAAGCATCAAAGTTAATAAAATTGTCAATTGTCAGATGTCAATATTCAATTTGTAATTTATTGAAAATATTAAAATTGCAAATTTCAAATAAATTAATCATTAAAAACTAAGAATTGACAATTTTCTTACCTTTATCTTAATTAGAACAACAGTCACTTAAGCATGCACCTCAACCGCCTAATACATCTGATCCCTATTTACCTGCAACTTTACAATGATGTAAAAAGGCAAAAGGCTTTTATAAAAGAATATCTTGTATCAGAAATTGATGCAGCTCGAAAAACCAATGATGGATCTCTTGATGAAGAAGACTTTAAAAAGATAACATCTTACTATGGTTTTGGTGTTCCGGCAATTGTTGGAGAAATGTTTTGCACACTTAGAGGGAAAAAGATGAGTGAGAAGGAAAGGATTTGCAATACATATCAAGGTGCTCTTACAGGATTATTTGATGATTTTTTTGATAAAACAGGGATTAGGAATAAACAGATTCTTTCTATGGCCGAGGACCCTTGCTCATTTAAATGCAAGTCTTCTCTTGAAGAGCTTTTCACTTCATTCCTGTGTAAGGTTTATAAAAACATTCCTGATATGGATAGCTTTAAGTCCATTGCTTATAAAGTGCTGGAGGATCAGAACATAAGCCTTAAACAAAAAGATTCTCTTTTTAAAAATGAAGACCTGTTCGCTTTAACAATTGCTAAAGGTGGTCACTCCCTCCTATTCTATCGTAGTGCTTTTGGAAACCCATTTGTTGAAGGAGAAAAGAAAGCTATTTACGAACTTGGCGGACTTATGCAGTTTGGTAATGATATTTTTGATGTGTATGAAGATAGCAGGGAGGACATTGATACACTTATCACCATTAATCAGGATATTGTCATTATTAAGGAAGTGTTTGAAAAACAATATTATAAAGCACTTAAAAATGCATGGGAGATGGATTATCCTGAAAACAATAAAAAGCAATTTATCAGGAAATTCATAATGGGAATGAGCCGGTGTTTTGTATGCCTTGACCAATTATATAAGCTTCAGAAGAAAAACAATATGAATTTTGAGCCTTTAAAGTATTGTCGTGAAGAATTGATCTGTGATATGGAAAAACCGTCTAAAATCCTGAGTTTCCTGAAATATTATCTAATTAAGTGAAACAAACATGAATCTCCATAGCTGAGAAACCTATAATTACCATGCAAAGCATGTTCATATATTTCTCTCCACTGATTTCCAATAAAAGAACTAACCAGCAACAGCAAGGTACTTCTTGGCATATGGAAATTTGTGATAAGAAAATCCGCCATTCGAATCCTGTATCCGGGAACAATGATCATTTGTGTTGATCCATAAAATGAATCCATATTTTTATATTCCAGGTAATTCAATAGTGCCTGCATTATTTCTTGTCGTGAAAACTCTATTTCATCTTTATAACTATATGCTTCCCATTGTTCAATGTGTGGGTTGCCTAATTCTTTATTCATAAGTAATCGCACACCAAACCAATATATGCTTTCCAGTGTTCTTAAAGTCGTTGTGCCAGTTGAAATAATTGGCCTGTTTGCATATTGAAGGTACTTCTCAATAAGTTCTCTATTTACCAGGATTTTCTCATTATGCATTATATGCTTGTTGATTTCATCATCTTCAACTGGTTTGAAAGTGCCAGCGCCAACATGCAAGGTTACATTAGCCTTTTCAATTTGTTTTCTTTCAATATCGCTAAATGTCTTCTCAGTAAAATGCAATCCAGCAGTTGGCGCTGCTACAGATCCATCATTTTTTGCATAGATTGTTTGATAGGTTGTTGCATCAATCTCTTCAGCTTCTCTGTTCAGATAAGGCGGCAATGGAGTAAGTCCGGCATTCTCCAGTATCAAGGCAAAAGATATCTCATCCTTATCCCAGCTGAATTCAATTTCAAATGAATTATCAAAGGTGGATTTTTTACATACTTGAAGATTGATCTTCTTATCATTAATATCAAGAGTTTTTATTAGATCGCCTTCCTTCCATTTCTTTGCATTGCCAATAAGGCATTTCCAGCTAACAGGCGATTTCTGTTCAAAGGCAGAGTATATCTCTTTTGTTGGAGATAAAGGTTCAAGGCAAAAGATTTCAATATTTGCTCCTGTTTCTTTTTGAAATATGATTCTTGCCTGAACAACCCTGGTTTCATTGAAAACCAGAAGGCTTCCCTGAGGAAGATATGTGGCAAGATTCAGGAATTGATCATCTTCAATTCTTCTACCATCAAAGACAAGGAGATTTGAAGAATCTCTTTTGTGCAAAGGATATTTAGCAATACGATTTTCAGGAAGATCGTAATCAAAATCCTTAATATTAACTTCCTCACCTTTCATTTTTCTGAAAGAAATTCTGATGTTATTTTATAAAATTTTTCAGGATCATCAGCATGCACCCAATGTGTACCCTTTTTAATGGTTTTTATTTGGGCACCTGGAAAGCGTTCAATTATTTCTTTTTCATCCTCATCACTAACATAATTTGATTCTCCGCCCTTAACAAAAAGTGCTGGCCCATAAAATTTGCCTGAATAGGAGATCCCATCATACAATGCGTCAAGGTTTTCTGATATTGCATTGAGGTTTATTCTCCATCCTAAGCGATCTCTTTCTTTCCAGTGCAGGTTTTTCGTCAGAAATTGTCTTATCCTGGGAGATTTAATTTTTGTTAACAGCTTATTCTCTACCTGTTGCCTTGTATTTCCTTTATCAAAATCTATGGATTGCATCACAGAAATTAATTGCCTGTGATCTGAATGCATAGTGTAAGTTCTTAAACTCACATCCACACTTATTATTTTTGAAACCGATGCTGGATTTTCAAGTGTATATCTCATTATTACTTTTCCACCCATTGAATGCCCCATAAGTATAGGTTCGCTGATTTTGTGATAATCTATAAACTCAGCAAGATCATCAACCAATGCATAATAGTTAAATGTATCACTATGGGGAGAACGGCCATGATTTCTTTGATCCAGGATCATTACCTCATAGCCAAGTTCAGAAATCCTTTTTCCGTATGAAACCCAATTATCAGATAATCCAAAAATACCATGGAGGATCAGTAATGGTTGACCTTTGCCGTAAACGCGATAAAATAAGTTCATTGATTATAATATAAATGATACCGGATACCGGATGCCGGATACCGGATGCCGGATACCGGATGCCGGATGCCGGAATCTGGTATCTGGCATCTAATTCTTAATTATTAATTGACGAAGGTACATTTGTATAACGTTCTCTAATCCATAATAAAGCGCATCACTTATCAGTGCATGGCCAATAGAAACTTCGAGTAATCCTGGAATATTTTCCGTAAAATACCTCAGATTATTCAAATCGAGGTCATGGCCTGCATTTAATCCAATATCCAAAGAGTTCGCAGCTTCTGCAGCAATAATAAATGGCCTGATAGCTTGCTCCCTGTCTTTATAATAATTCGCTGCATAACTTTCTGTATACAATTCGATTCTGTCTGTTCCCGTATCTTTAGCATGCTTTACCATTTCCAGTTCAGAATCTACAAAAATGGAGGTTCTGATACCATTATCATGAAATACTTCAATAATACCCTGCAGGAAAGATTTATACCTTATAGTATCCCAGCCATGATCTGAGGTTAGCTGGTCAACAGAATCAGGAACCAGTGTAACTTGTGCTGGTCTTGCCTTTAAAACCAATTCCACAAAGGATTCTGTGGGGTTTCCTTCTATATTGAATTCGGTTTTAAGCAGGGGCTTTAGATCAAAAACATCAGCGTATCGAATATGTCGCTCATCAGGCCTGGGATGAACAGTGATCCCCTGGGCACCGAAACGTTCACAATCCTGCGCCACCTTTAGCAGATCCGGTACCATACCACCACGTGCGTTTCTCAATGTGGCAATTTTGTTAATGTTTACACTTAGTCTTGTCATTAAAATTAAGAATTAAAAATTAAGAATCATGCTCTTAGTATGTGATTACAAAATTAATAAATGTTTTCATCTTAAATTTTATACTTAATTTTATTACAAAGAAATAATCATAATTAATAAAGAATTTATATACCCTGACCTATTTCTTATTTC
>CAZDWF010000197.1:2280-4656 GCA_964508895.1 uncultured Bacteroidales bacterium | reverse complement strand
AGAAAAGTAAGTAATACTGCTTTCCAGTCGTTTAACAATACTTTTATATCTTTCCATGCAATATTGAACATTCTAATCTCTTAAATAAGTACCTGTTAGGTTAAAAAATACATTTTCCAGTCCGGATCTTTTTACATCAATATGCTTTATCTGGACTTTGTTTTTATTCAACTTCTCAATAATATGAGGCAATGATTTATTTGCATCTGATGTTTTAAAAATGAAACAATCCTCCTGGTATTCATAATCATATTGATTGAGTCCATGGACATCAACAGGATCGGATTCTTGAGTATAAATAAATATTATATCCCGGGGAGCATATTTTTTTCTTACTTCAGGAATGTTTCCCATTGCCAGGATCTTTCCTTTATCCATGATCGCAACCCGGTCACAAAATTTTTCAAATTCATCCAGATAATGAGATGTATATAATATTGTGTGGCCTCTTGAA
This sequence comes from uncultured Bacteroidales bacterium, assembly GCA_964508895.1. Taxonomy (GTDB): domain Bacteria; phylum Bacteroidota; class Bacteroidia; order Bacteroidales; family B18-G4; genus M55B132. Next base: position 4,202 of record CAZDWF010000197.1, on the reverse strand, counting down.
TGAAACTCTTTTAGAAGGCTGTAAACAAATTCACGGCTTTGCGGATCTATACCAACAGTTGGCTCGTCCATTATGATTATCTGAGGTTTATGTATTAAAGCACAGGCAATATTCAACCTTCTTTTCATTCCTCCTGAATAAGTGCTAACTCTTGATCTTGCCCTTTCAGATAAGCCTGTCATGTTAAGAAGGTCATATGACTGTTCTCTGAGTTGCTTTCCTGGAATCCCATAAGGCCTGCCCCAGAACATCATATTTTCAATTGCTGATAATTCATCATATAAGGCAATCTCCTGTGGAACAAGGCCAATTATTTTTTTGCATTGTTTTGTAGAAAGTCTGGTATTATTTCCGCCGACCTTCACTTCCCCGCTGTCAGGTTTAAGAAGCAGGCTGATAATATTTATCAGGCTTGTTTTTCCTGCACCATTAGGACCTAATAATCCGAAAAATTCACCCTGCTCAATCTTTAATGATACTTTGTTGAGGGCTTTAATGTTTCCGTATTCTTTGCTTACCAGGCTTACTTCAAGCATAAATGATATTATGTTTCAGGGTAGTAACAATAGTACATAAACTTATGATTTATGCTTGAAGTAAGTTGTAATAGCTTTGTGTCTCGGTAATTTCCAATTTTATTATATCAAGCATAATAAAATTGACAAGGATTTGCTCAAGCTTTTTTCTTGATATACCTGTTTCTTTATGTATTCTGCTTAATGTAATTCTCCCTTCAGATTTGAAGAGTTTAAGTATACTGGCTTCTTCTTCACGATACCTTATATAGGTTCCTTTTCCTCTTTTCTGTCGTTCCCATACTATTAATAGTATTTTACTTGCCAGAAGGTTTTGATCGTTAGCCCTGATATAAACTTTCCAGAGATCTTCTTTGTAAGGTGCATAGTGAGGTTTAAATTTACTTTTTGGCACATCAATTTCCAGGATGATCTTTCCATCAATATTCCATTCCTTTGAAGTAAAGAAAACTTCCGGGCGGCAATACATGTTTGCTGCTCCTTCCACCATGTAAAACTCTTCGTCAGACCTTATACCTGCAATAACACCATTATCCTTAACACCCACAAGGAGTTTTCCTCCGTCAGTATTTGCAAAAGCAACCAGTGTACGTGCAATTTTTTTTGAATCAGCAATCTCAAACTTAAAGTCTAGCTTTTGATGCTCTCCTTGTTTAATGAGGTTATGGATGTGATTTTTCATGAATGAAAAAAAGTTCATAGTAATTAGTTCATAGTACGTAGAAATCTAAAATGCTACGAACTATAAACAACGAACAACGAACTAATTAAAAACCATATTATGCTTAGCCGTGGTCTTCTCACAATAATGACATTGAAGTTTGGTTTCAATAGGATCTATTACCTTGAATTTTGTGACAATATCTTCAATATTTGTTATGCAGTTTGGATTTACGCATTTTACAAATCCTGAGATATTTTCAGGAACACTTACCTTTTTCTTTTCTATAACCTCGTAACTCTTAATTACAATTATTGTGGCAGTTGGTGCTACAAGGGCAATTTTATTCAAGTCTTCATCTTCAAAAAACTTATTTTTAACCTTTATTATTCCTTTTGTACCGTGTTTCTTGCTTTCAAGATTGGTTCCAAAAAGGATTTGTTCAGTGCATTCTTCAAGGTTAAGTATCTTGATTGCCTGGAATATATTTTTATTAGGAATATGATCTATTACCGTACCATTTTCAATAGCCGATACCTTTAATTCTTTTCTTTTGCTTTCCATGAGCTGATAGTATTATTGTTTTACACCTAGGATTGAAGCCAGCAGTGCTGATTTCGGCGCTGCCACATCTCCTTACCCTCTCGCAACGACTATCTACAAAATTTGCGTTTCTGCTCAGGTTTGCGTTTCCGCTCCGTGTCATGGAACAGAGCTGTAGATCC
>CAZDWF010000197.1:0-2270 GCA_964508895.1 uncultured Bacteroidales bacterium | reverse complement strand
TTGGGCTTGCTGAAAATAATATGCTTTCGGGCTAGCATCCACATCTTCTGTAATTTCATTTACTCTTGGCAATGGATGAAGCACCTTCATATTGTCTTTTGCATTTTGAAGCATAGTTTCATTCAGGATGTAAGAGTTTTTAACCCTTTCATATTCTATAGGATCAGAAAATCTTTCTTTTTGAATTCTGGTCATATATAATATATCAACTTCAGGAATTACTTCTGATAAATTAGTGTATTGATGATGTTTAAGCTTTTTCTTCTTAATATGGCTTTTAACATAACTTGGCAGTTTGAGCTCTGGTGGTGATACAAGATGGAATGTTGTATCAAAGTTTACTAATGCCATAACAAGTGAATGCACAGTCCTGCCATATTTAAGATCACCAACAAAGGCAATATTTATACCATCGAGTTTCCCCTGGGTTTTCCTGATGGAATACATATCAAGCAATGTTTGTGTTGGATGCTGATTGGCACCATCTCCTGCGTTAATGATTGGCACTGGGGAAACCTCACTGGCATATCGTGCGCTTCCTTCCCTGGGATGTCGCATTACTATGATATCGGAATAATTGCTTACCGTAAGAATGGTGTCTTTTAAGGTTTCACCTTTTTTAACGGATGAGGACGAACTATCGCTGAATCCGATAACTTTTGCACCAAGGTATGAAGCAGCACTTTCGAAGCTAAGCCTTGTACGTGTAGAAGGTTCAAAGAAGAGTGTGGCAACAACATAATCGTGTAAAATGTTCTGAACGGTCTTCTCTTCAAAACCCTCTGCAAGGTCAAGTATACGGAGCTGTTCTTCAGTGGTGAAATCGTAAATTGATATTAAACTCCTGTTTTTCATGCTAATATATTTTAATCAAAGAACTTATCCTGATTGTTTAGAACCAAATAATTATCAGGATTTAAAATTATAAAAATTTATCTCGTATTTCCTGCGATGTTAACAACTTATAATAAAAAAGGCGACTTAAAAAGCCGCCTTTAATTGATATTATAAATTGTGTTTTTTGACAAAACCATCAATAACCTCATCGAGGTTTGGATATCCAATCTCCTGCAGGTCGTAATAAACCCTTGTATTGGGTTTATTGATCTTGACGATCCTGTTCAGGTCAATTGGAGTACCAATTACAACTGCATCACATTCTACATTGTTAATGGTTGTTTCAAGATCTTTAAGTTGTTCTTCGCCATATCCCATAGCTGGAAGCAGTGTTCCAATGTTAGGATAGATCTCAAAGGTCTCGCTAAGTTTACCTACTGTATATGGTCTTGGATCAACGAGCTCGGCAGCACCGAATTTCATAGCAGCAACGGTACCTGCTCCTAGTTTCATCTCTCCATGAGTAAGTGTTGGCCCATCTTCCACAACAAGCACTTTCTTACCTTTGATCATTTCAGGATCATCAACCTTAATTGGTGATGCACCATCAATAACCATTGCATCAGGGTTAACCTTTGCAATGTTTTTTCTAACAGTTTGAATGCCAGCAGCATCAGCACTATCCATTTTGTTGATAACAACAATATCAGCAAGGCGTAAAGTTACCTCTCCTGGATAATATTCCAACTCATGGCCTGGTCTGTGAGGGTCAACAACGGTGATGTTAAGATCAGGTGCATAGAATGGAAAATCGTTGTTTCCGCCGTCCCAGATCACCACATCACATCCGTCAGGATCCTGCTCAGCAGCTCTGAGGATTGCTTCATAGTCTACACCGGCATAAATAACGTTCCCACGAACAACATGAGGTTCGTATTCTTCCATTTCTTCAACAGTACATTTATGCTTTTCCAGGTCATCAACTGTTGCAAAACGCTGTACTTTCTGTTCCACCAGGTCGCCATAAGGCATAGGGTGACGAACAGCAACCACTTTAAGTCCTTTTTCCATAAGGAGTTCGATAACCCTCCTGGATGTCTGGCTTTTACCACATCCTGTACGTACTGCACCCACAGCAATAACAGGCTTTGTAGATTTAACCATGGTTTCTTTAGGACCTAATAGCATGAAGTCGGCACCGGCAGTATTAACAATAGCACTGATACTCATAACTTTGTTATAAGTAACATCGCTGTATGAAAATACACAAATGTCAACATCAAGGTCTTTGATTAACTTAGGGAGGTCTTCTTCTGCAAAAATTGGGATACCGTCCGGGTACAGATCACCAGCTAATTCAGCCGGATATTTCCTTCCGTCGATATCGGGAATCTGTGCAGCTGTATAAGCTACTACATTATAATTTTCATTTC
>CAZDWF010000196.1:0-4707 GCA_964508895.1 uncultured Bacteroidales bacterium | reverse complement strand
ATTTAGTGTAAAGTCTAATCTTTAACTTGTGTAAAGGGTGTTCCTTTACGAACAGGCTGAAAAAACACTATAAATAAGGTTAAATGAATAAAATGAGAAGTTTGGTATTAATATTACTTTTATTACAAAGTTCGTTAGGTTTTACCCAAGAGGACATACTTTATTCTACCAGAGAAAATTTTAATGAAAACTGGAGATTCGAGCGATTTAGTGGAGATCCCGAAAAATCGGGAAAGAAAATTACAGTGCCTATAGATATTGAAAAAGCAGCTTTCGAGGATAAAAAATGGAGGACTTTAAACCTGCCTCACGATTGGGGTATTGAAGGTCCATTTAGAAATGATTTGGAAAATAATACAGGCTTGCTCCCTTGGAAAGGAATTGGTTGGTACAGGAAGCATTTTGTTATTTCGGAAACTGATAATGAAAAGCAGATATTTATTGATTTTGATGGGGCAATGGCTAATGCCAAAGTGTGGCTCAATGATCAATTTGTAGGGGAATGGCCTTATGGCTATACTTCTTTCAGATTCAACATCACTCCATATATTCAGTATGGGAAAGAGAATGTTATTGCAGTAAAACTTAATACAGAGAACCTCGACTCACGTTGGTATCCAGGAGCAGGCATATACAGAAATGTATGGTTATCAAAAACGAATGCAGTACACATCGACCACTGGGGCATCTACTTGACCACACCCAAGATTTCTGAAGAAGAAGCTATGATTGATTTGCAGGTAAATCTTACAAATAGTGGGAAGCAGGCATCAGAAGTTAAAGTACAAACAATCATCTTTAATCCGGAGAATAAAAAAGTAGCAGGATCAAAAACAATTTCCACTACTCTAGCTGCTCAATCTCAAAAAACTCTAGGTCTTGAGATCAAAGTTCAAAATCCTTTGTTATGGGATATCAAAACGCCACATCTCTATCAAGCACTAACCTATGTTTATGAGGGTGACAAACTAGTTCATGAAGAAAGAACCACTTTTGGTTTTAGAACTATCCAGTTTACAGCAAACGAAGGCTTTTTGCTAAATGGTGAAAAAGTAGAGATTAAAGGTGTTTGCAACCACCATGACCTTGGCCCCTTAGGTGCTAAGTTTAATACAAGAGCAGCCGAACGTCAACTGGAAATTTTAAAAGAAATGGGCTGTAATTCTATCCGCACTTCTCACAATCCACCTGCTCCCGAACTATTAGATTTATGTGATAAAATGGGCTTTCTTGTGCAGGTAGAAGCATTTGATGCCTGGCGAAAAGGGAAAAAGAAAAACGACTATAACATCCTTTTCGATGCATGGCATGTTGAAGACTTAAAAGCCATGATTCTTAGAGATCGAAATCATCCCTCTGTATTTATGTGGAGCATTGGCAACGAAGTACCCGACCAGTGGAATCCTGAGTTAGCAAAAAGACTGGCTAATATTGTTCGTATGACAGATCCTACAAGACCAGTTACCGCCGGATGTAATGCCGGAGATGCTGCCTTTAATGGTTTTCTGGAAGCCCTTGATGTATTCGGGTATAATTATAACCATTGGATGTATGAAAAATTCTTTGACGATTCTACTAAATACCATGTTCCTTTTATTGCCAATGAAACCTCTTCATGTTTAAGCTCAAGGGGCGAGTACTTCTTTCCGGTAGTAGATGGAACGGCAAATAAAAACCTGCCGGGCAAAGGAATATTTCATATGTCATCGTATGATGTGCAATATCCCGGATGGGGATTAACTCCCGATAAACAGTTTAAATTAAACGAACAATATAATCGTGTAATGGGAGAATATGTATGGACAGGTTTTGATTACTTGGGAGAACCTACCCCTTATAATGATGACATTACAAACTTGCTGAACTACAAAGATTCTGTTAAAATTGCCAGCTTAAAAAAACATCTGAAAAAACTAGGCACAGAAGAAATCCCCTCACGAAGCAGCTATTTTGGAATTATGGATTTATGTGGTTTTAAAAAAGATCGCTTTTATATTTATCAGGCTAAATGGAGACCTGATTTCCCCATGGCTCATATTATTCCTCATTGGAACTGGCCTGAACGAATAGGACAGAATGTACCGGTTCATGTTTATACTTCTGGCGATGAAGTAGAGTTATTCCTTAATGGGAAATCTCTTGGGAGAAAAACAAAAAAGAAATACGAATATAGATTGCAATGGGACGATGTTATATATCAATCGGGTGAGTTAAAAGCAATAGCATGGAAAAATGGTAAAAGGTGGGCAGAAGACATTGTAGAAACAACAAATCCTGCATCTAAAATACAACTCGGAGTGGACAGGAAAGAAATAAACTCAGACGGAATGGATTTGGCATTTGTAACAGTAGATATTGTTGATAAGAACAATTTGCTTGTTCCTAGGTCTAACAATATGATACATTTTGATATCGAAGGTCCCGGGGAAATTATTGCTTTGGGTAACGGAGATCCCACAAGTCATGAACCTTTTATTGCTAAAAAACGATGTGCCTTTAATGGAAAAATTCTTGTTATTATTAGAAGTACAAAAACAACAGGAACTATTATATTAAATTCTAGGTCAAAAGGATTGCAAAATAGTAGTATAGAAATTAAAGTAACACAATAAAATATGATTGATTAAAACTGGAATATATAAAGCCCAACATACAACAATGTGTAAAAATAATAGCCAGTATAGTAGGTTTTCGAGCGGTTTTAGCCCGCTTCAAATTTGTAACAGTTTGAAAGGTGATTCGTCCGCAATCGGCTACTATTCTTACACTCAACGTTAACCACGATATAAAAAGCCATCATAATATGAAGATAATTATAAATTGTTTAATTCTATTCCTGATGATAACAGGATGTAAAACAAAAACTCCGGTTTCAGATAATTTTTATCCTGAAGCAACCGAACGAATTGTTTCGAATGAAAATATAATCTATTATATTAATCCTGTAAGTGGAAGTGATAAAAACATCGGAACAAAGAAGGATGCTCCCTGGAAAACATTCAAAAGAGTAAATCAATTAATACTTACAAAGGGTAATAAAATTGAAATAATAGCACCGGGAACTTTTAGAGAATCATTATTTCTAATTGGGCAAGGAACAACTAAACACCCTATTACTGTTCAGTTTGCTCCCGGCAAATATGATTTTTATCCGCAAAATGCCTACAAAAGTAAATTTCATATTTCCAATACTAATGATGCTCCTGATTCGCTTAAAGCGGTTGCTTTTTATTTATTGGATAGCGAAAATATAAATATAGAAGGAAATGGTGCTGATATAATTTTCAGGGGGAAAGTGATAAATGCCACTCTAATTAATTGTAGTAATATCAATATTGATAGGCTTAGTTTCGATTACTTTCGACCAACAGTATCTGAAATGAAAGTGATTAAAGTGGGAGACCATTTTGCCGATGTGCAGATTCATACTGATTCAAAATTTAAAATTTCAGATAGTCTGATCACCTGGATTGGAGAAGGATGGGAAGACCCCTTGCAAGGCTACTGGCAGGAATTCGACTCTGCTTCTCAGACAGTTACCCGAAAGCATTTAAATCCATCAATGATGAGATTTTCTGAAATTGACAACAATCACCTGCGTATCCATTTTGATAAAAACCCAGGGCTAATATCCGGTTTAACTTATCAAACCAGAAATACTTTTAGGGATTACTCAGCCTTTTTAATAGAAAAAAGTAAAAATATATTTTGGAAAAATATTGATATATATTTTATACACGGATTGGGATTTGTGAGCCAATTTTGCGAAAATATTCAATTCGATTCACTTATTGTAAAACCAAAAGAAAACTCCGGAAGAACCTGTTCTGCCTGGGCAGACATTCTTCATTTCTCAGGTTGTAAAGGAGATATTTTAGTCACTAATTCTTATTTATCAGCAACACATGATGACCCTATAAATGTGCACGGAACACACCTTAGGATTGTAGATGTAATCTCGGAACAGAAAATAAAAGTGCGGTTTATGCATCCTCAAGCTTTTGGTTTTGATGCTTTCTTCATAGGAGATAGTATTGAATTTATTAACGTTAAGAGCCTACTCCCTTATGCCAAAAATAAAATTACACAAGTAACAAGATTGAATGATAAAGAATTTGAATTAACATTGAGTAACACAATCCCAGATAATATTCAACCCAATGATGTAATTGAAAACAGCACTTGGACACCAAATGTAACAATCAAAAACATCAAACTATTATACACGCCCACACGTGGAATTTTAGTTACCACAAAAGGGAAGGTATTTATTGAAAACAGCGAATTTATAAAATCTGTTATGAGTGCTATTTTAATTGCAGACGATGCCGGTAGTTGGTTCGAATCAGGATATGTTAGAGATGTAACCATTAGAAATAACAAGTTTATAGATTGTGCATCACCGGTAATTAATATTCGTCCTGAGAACACAGAAATTGCAGAGGAATATCCTGTACACAAAAACATTCAGATAGTTAACAATCAATTCAAATTAGATAAAAATTTACTTTTATCAGCAAAAAGCACTGGTAATATTAAGTTTTCAAACAATGTTGTTGAGGTAAATAAGTTTCTTGAAATAGATGACTTAGTAAACCTAAAGGCATGTTCAAATGTTGAAATAAAAGGTAATCAGATTAACAAAACTGTGGTTAACATTGAACTGTGGTAAAATCCAAGAAATATTTTGATCTTTCTATCTTAATC
>CAZDWF010000195.1:0-4724 GCA_964508895.1 uncultured Bacteroidales bacterium | reverse complement strand
TTCTGCTAGTTTATCTATTTAATCGGGTCATCCTGAGCGATCTTGTCGAAGACAAGAGAGTCGAAGGATCTCCTTCAGTTTAGCACCTTCGACTCTGAATTTGTTCTATTTGCAACTTGCACCTCATTTTCATATCTTTAGCTTTGTTTTAACTTTCTCAGTAATCCCACCCAAACCGATGAAGAAACTATTTACTCTTGTATTACTCATTTGTCTGATGACATCTTCTTTGTTCTCACAACAAGTCAATATTTTAAATGATGAAAGCGGACTACCGGCTTATATCACATTAAAACTGCCTGATACAACCTATATCCATCATTTAAAAGATGGTGTAATTCCGGAAGATGTGACTTTTGATAATAAGTATATGCTCTCACCCAGGGAATTATTTGAAAGAGGCTCGTTTGATAATTCAAACAGTTTCACTACCCAGATGGATAGCGTTGAACCCGGAATACTTCCTGAAGCCGATCTTCCTTATAAAGTACAGTATACTGATGACGGGCTTAGAATAGTAATAATATACCATCATACCAATAATGTGGTTGTGTATGATGCAGAAGACCTGAACATCCTTGCCGACATCAAAATAGGAGAAGGACCGGAGGACCTGTTTGTCAGCAATAGCCGTATCTATGTAAGCTGTTATTATTCTAATGATATATATGTTATAAACCTTGGTGATTATACTATAGAAAGCAACTTTGATGTAGAGCCTCATCCGGGTGTGATAGAGGTAAATGATAGTGAAGATATCATATACATAGGATTTGACACAGGAGAACATTTTAAGAGTGGATTTTTAGCTGCTTATGGACTCAATGCACATAACAAACTCTGGGGGAACAGCTGGGCATTTATCGATCAGATCAATATGTGGGAAGGAAAAGTTGGCCGAAGAGTTTTTACTCTTTCACGTTTTGAACTAATTGGAAATGATCAATATATTGCCTGCCTGAAGAATGGAGGGATGCATCTCATCATTATAGATGCAATCTCCGGTGAATTGATCAAAACTTTATATAGGCCGGGAGAAGGTGTTGTTAATTTCAAAGCTTCCTTAACAGGAGACACACTGTTTATGCAATCCAGCAAGCAGGATTCCCTGATATTTTACAGGCTGGATTCATACACTCACCAGGTTTTGGACTCAGTTAGCACACCCAAAGAATCCATGATCGGATTCTGGCACTGGCAGGATAACCTGGCTGTAACTAATGACGGTAACAAGATGTTCATGGAAGTAGGAAATATAGCAACGGGACAGTATGGAGTTCTGGCCAATTTCGAATCAAATGATTGCAAGTTTATCCAACTTGAACAATATGAGGATGCACAAATATACATGGTGCAATCCTTTGATAAAAGATATGTCATAACCATGTGGGATAAGTACAGGATCTTTGATTTTGAACTGGAGGATTATGTATACAGGGAATGGATTTCGCCTTTTTCTAATTATAAAGTTATTGCCTCATCACCCAATTCGTATGAGTATGTTTATGGTGATTTTTATGCCAACTGTGATATTACCGACTGGAAAAAGGATGAAGTGATTAATATCTTCAATTTCGAAGACCCCACCAACCTCTATAAATCCGACAGTGTTATTTGCGGTGTGCAACCCGAAGCTGACCTAACCTATTCAGCAGTTTTAAATAACAAGCATGAAAAAATTATTGCAGCAAATACTCTTACAGGAAATATCAGCATTATTAATGCAATAACTTACGATATAGATACACTGCTGGATATTGAACATATCAGTTCCATAAAACAGGTAAATGAAGATCAGGTGTTAATGGCAGGAAAAGATAGTCCTTATCTTTTATTGTTTGACATTCCATCATTAAGTGTTGTGAAACAATTCGACGAAACAGGTTATTATATGATCATTCCATCACACGATCCGCAATATGCCTATGCATTCAGCCGTGTTGATTACAGACTGATAAAGATCAAACTGGATGGTGCCAATAGTTCCATAGAAGACAGGCTTGATATTATAGACCAGCCTGCTCATTATATTAATTGTGAATACACATACTGGCCAGAGATATCTCCTGATGGCAAGTATATTTTATTCAGTGATAGGCCTTTAATAAAAATTGTAAATACAGAAAGCATGCAGGTGGTTAGTGAAGTTAATGTAAGTGCAAACTGGCCCATTATGGATATGGCTTTTACTGAAGACAGCAAAAGGGTTTGCTTTGCCTATTTTTCTACGAAACCCTATTTTGATATCATCTACCTGGATGGTTCAAATTCTTTCCTGGAAAACACTATTACAACTGAGACAGGTGGCGGGGGGATGTCAGTGGAATTTAATTCAATAAATAAGAAATTCTACATAGCCAGGCGTGAGGATATATGGGTTGTGGATCCTGAAACAGCAGTAGTTGAAGATACCATAGATCTTAACCCCCATGATCCACAGACGCAAATAGCTATTGATCCACAGGGAAACCCGATAATAAATACGATCCGCTATTTATATCATGGAGGTGTGGAATATCATATGAAAGAACCCACCCGCAGGATGCATGTGGATTATGCCAGTCAGAAGTGCATCATTCCAAGCCCGGGACCTGACCGTGTGTATATACTTGATTTTCTGTCAACGGAAATGCATGAAATCCCGCTTACAAAAACAGATGATCATATTTCGGTATATCCAAATCCTGCCAGTGATCATTTAACAATTAAATCAGGAAAACTCATCAAGCGATTGCAGCTATTTAATAATGGAGGGGAATTGCTATTTGATAAAGAGTATAATAATGCAGTGCTTACAATTGGTTTGGGTGATTATCCTGAAGGGATTTATTTTGTGAAGATTTATAGAGATGGTGGGGTTGTTGGTAGGAAGGTGTTGCTTGTTAATTAATAATTAATAATTAAGAATGGGGTGCAGGCAGCCAACTTTAAATACTCTAATTAATTTAATTACTTTAATTACTCCAACACCCTTTAATTATACTTTAAATAATATTCCATAACCCACCTCAACCCTCCCTGCAAGCAGGGAGGGAGAAGAGCTGGAACTATAGCGAAGGCGTAATGATTGCTGATTTCTGATTGCTGATGGCTGATTTTGCTAATAGCTGTCAGTCTGCACCAATCAAATCATTTAATCAGCAATCTGGAATCCTGCTTACCGGCAGGCAGGCATTTAATCAGCAATTTATATTGTATTCATCTCATCCCTAAATCCCTTCTCCTCAAGGAGAAGGGACCATGGCAGTGCGTAAATTGTATTTCATTTCCCTGATCCATTTGCTAGTTGCACTCTCCCCTCTCCTGGAGGAGAGGGGCTTGGGGGTGAGGTGGATAAACTCCTACAAATTATCAACTCTTTTCTGCGCATCTGATCGTATCTTCCCGGCTTGCTGGTTTGCAGTATTCATTATCCCATCTGCCTGCTTATCTGCTTCAGCAACAAGTTTATCTGCCTCCTTATTTGCGTTCCTTTTATATTCATCAGCAGCTTTTTTAGCAGCTATTTCCGCAATCATTCCTTTCTTCTTGCCTTCGGCAATAAGTTTTCGGGCATGGGAATCAGCTTCTGTCCTTACTTTCTGAGCAGCATCTCTTGCAGTATTTTTAACCTGGTCGGCTTGCTTTTGGGCCTGCTGTATTATATTACGAGCCTGTTTTTCAGCATCTGCCAGTATTTTTTGGGCTTCCGCTTTAGCTTTTTGTTCAGCTTCTTCTTTCTTCTTTTTAATTTCATCTTCAATATTTTGCTTCACATCTTCCAATATAGTTTTTCCGGATTTACCTAATGAAGGTTTCACTGTTGGATTATCAAGGCTTCCTCCTATCAATACATTAAGCTTAACGGTTTCACCGATACTAAAACCAGCTCCTTTAGCATTTGCCTGGCTAAGCAGTCCGTCGAGAACCTGATTAGCCTCACTACCGAAAATACTTCGTGGCACATCCATTTTCAAGTCATAATCAATTGACTTATCAATAGCAGTAGATCCTGAAAGATTGGCCTTCATGACTTTTGAAACAAAATCAAATGATTTTACCATGAGTTTGCCATCCTTAATATCAAATGTAAATTTAACAGGTTTCACATCCATTGATTTAAAGGCATCTGTTTTCAAAGCTCCTGATAATTTATTAAGTGTATTAACATTATCAAGTTTAACCGTTGTAGTACTCATCGAACCATTAGCAATAAATGTATTCCAGTCGGGCATCATATCTGACTTCAAATCAGTTTTAAACACCATATTAGTTGAAAAATTTCCAATGGCATTATTAAAGACAGGGGCGAATTTCTGCAATATATCAAATGTATTAAAAGCATCTTTGAAACTTATCTTATCAATATTGACAGATATATCAACTTCTGGATTGTCTGCATTTTTTGTGCTGTAATAACCGTTCAGGTTAACACTTCCTTCAAAGATATTTCCCTTAAGGTTCTGGAGGGAAATTGTTTCATCTTTGACAAGAATATCTCCGCTAAGATCCTGGAACTCCATTCTGTTATATGTCAGCTTTGTAAACTGAGCATCAAGTTTAAAATCAATATTGGCCGGAACTTCAAATACAGATAATTCAATAGTATCTGTAGTTGATGGTTGCTGTTGCGGGGGATCATCACTATCTTCTCCCAGAAAACTATTTATATTAAAATCATTGGATGATGCTGTAAAATCACCAAGCAGCGTTTTAGAACTTAAAGCATAAGCAATATAATTCTC
>CAZDWF010000194.1:0-4784 GCA_964508895.1 uncultured Bacteroidales bacterium | reverse complement strand
CTCTTTGTCCTAAGTAAAAGTTTTCAACCCACCGGGCTTTAATTTCATTCGCTTTGGAATCTATTATACCCGGATCTAAATGAAATCTAGTATAAATAAAATTGTGTCTGGCCAGGTTCACAACCACATTTTGGTCTTCCGCTTTGCTCTTTCTGATATTAATATTATAGATTGAATTCTCAGGTAAAATTTTCTTTTCTTTCCTTTTATTTAATGTAACATTAGTATCTATCAGATTAAAACCATGCTTTTCGAAATACTGTATTGATAGTAATTGATTCGTCTGGACTTTTGAATACATAAATACTCTCTTTTTCAATAAATCAAGAAAAAGCTTTTCATCATCTTTTTTCACTTCTTCAGCATTTTCATCAATGGTAATTTTATAGGAATTCACTCCCAAAATTTTTGAAAACCAAACGTCATGAATAATCTTTTGAATCATTAATGTTAGAGTATTTTATTTATTAAGACAGTGGCTTTATTTTATTTCTGCCCATGTTTTCTTATACCATTCGATATATTTATGGAATCCGGTTTCAATTGGATTTTTAGGATTATATCCAATTAGGTTCTTGGCTTTTTCAACACTTAAGGTCCCTCTATCCGGTGTCAGCTTATCTTTTGGTTTATAATTTATTTTAACATCCGGGAAATGCATTTTGAGAATTTCACTTAATTCATGGATCGTTCGTGACTCCCCATATGTTAAATTAAATGTTTGATTGATGGCATTTTTATTTTCAATCACATTAATAATCCCGGAAATCAGATCTTCAATGTATGTAAAGTCGAGTCTGTCTGAACCATCTCCATTAATATTGACATCTAGTCCCTGGATAGCATTCTCAATAAATATTTGACCGACTCTTCTGCTTACACATCTTTCTCCATATAATGCCGATGGTCTAATAATGGTATATGGAAGATCAAACACCTGCTTATAAGCCTTTACAATTCCTTCACCGGCAAATTTTAAATTTCCATAAATACCAAGTGGATTACAAATAGTTTCTTCCGTAACATATTCAGCATCAAAATGGCCGTAAACCATACTTGAAGAGAAATATATAAAGTTTTCAACCCTTGGTACTCCATTGGTTTTTTCACTTCCCCTGGCATAATCCAGGGCATTCTCCAATGTACGCAGACTATGATCAAATGTTGAATGAGGATCCCTGTTGGATTTATTTGCATGAGATACAGCGGCAAGATGGATTATCACATCCGGTTTAATAATTCCGAGCAATCTGCTTAAGGAGCCATAATCCCTTGCATCTTCAACATTGACTTCAATTCCTTCTTCATGTAATAATTCTAATCTCTGGGTCAAGATCTTCCAATACAATTTTCTGTTTTTAATTTCACTGTCAGTAAATGACAGCATATTATTTACCGCCAGGTTATCGATGACAAATACTTCTGCGCCTTGTTTTTTCAATGTGAGAGCAAGATTATGACCTATAAATCCTGAACCTCCAATAAGTGCAATTTTCTTATTCATATGATTTTATAATTAATTTACTTCATTAATAGATTCTTTAAATTTATCTACAATATAATCCATGTCTTCTTCATTAAGATGTGGCCCCACAGGAAGGGAAATACTACGGTTACTTATACTTTCAGCAACAGGAAAATCATTCTCCTTATAAGCGTATTTATCTTTATAATATTTCATTAAAGGAACAGCTTTCGGATAATAAACACTTGTGCCTACTCCATTGTTCTTAAGAGAGTTAACTATCTCGAACCTTTTTTCTGCAATCGTATCTTTCAGTATTGCTGAAGCACAGTAATAACTACTGATAAAATCTCCGTTTGTAGATTCTAAAAGAAGGACTTCATCTATTTCTTTCAGTCCTTTCATCAGTCTTTCAAAATTGTTTTTCCTTTTTTCAAGGAATCCGTCAATCTTTTTAAGTTGTTCAATTCCAATAGCAGCATGTATTTCACTCATCCTGTAATTGAATCCCAGTTGAGTTACATCATATACACCAGGCACCTTTCTTTCTCCTGCATGATGCCTGTCGACACCAAATGCTCTGATTCTTTCTATTCTTTCAGCAATTTCTTTGTTTTTTGTAATCAGCATACCTCCTTCGGCTGTTGTCATGTGCTTAACAGGATAAAACGAAAAACAACCTACATCACCATGCAATCCAGCATGAATCCCGTTATAATATGTTCCAATTGCAAGGGCACAATCTTCAACTACAAATAAATCATGTTTGTTTGCAATCGCCATAATTTTATCCATGGCAACAGGCATGCCCAGAAAATGGACGATGCTAATTGCTTTTGTTTTGGATGTTATAGCATTTTCTATGAGATCAATATTGATATTTCCGCTAATATTCTCTGCGTCAACAAATACCGGCTTTGCTCCTGTCAATTCAACTGCATGAGCTGTTGCAGTATGGGTTTGTGCAGGAATAATTACTTCATCACCGGGTCCTAATCCAAGATAAAAATACGAAAGATGCAATGCTGCAGTACAGGAAGAAACTGATACAGCAAAAGGCGCTTTGGTATAAGCAGCAAAATCACTTTCAAAAGTTTTTGATAAAGGACCATGTACAAGAATGGGATTTTCTAAAACTTTTTGTACAGCTTCTTTTTCTTCCTTCCCAATCATCGGTCTGCCAAAATGAATAGTCTTCATAATTTATTATATTATCTGTTATTAATTTTAATTATTTTCGATTCATTAGCTGATTTCTCAATCGCAAAGCAAACATCCAGGCATCTGAATATATCTTCTTTTGTTACTTCGGGTTTTTTGACCGTTAAGATAGACTCAACAAAACTGTTAATCATATCGCCTTTATGTGTTCCAGGGTATTCTGTTAATATCTTTCTTTGAGAATCATGTGTATCACGAGAAGTATATAGTTTCGCATCAGGCCAGTCATTTTCAAATGTAGCATTTTCACCATAAACGGATAATTTATGAAAGTGAGGGTATACACATCCAAAATTTGCACTGACTTTTGCTATAAGACCGGATTCAAAATACAAAAGTGCTGCTACGAAATCATTATACTTAAAACCAGTATTTTGGGTCATGATATTATTACCCATTCCCACCACCTTTTGAACTTTTTCATCTGTGAGCCAAAGCAAAAGATCCACCATATGTATCATTCCGCCTAATATCACAGAATAAAAGGGGATCTCTCCCCTCCATCCTTCAGTAATCTTATTCAAGCGGCCGTAATTATAATCACCTTCCAGGTAAAAAAGCTTTCCGTATTCCCTATTCCTAATAGCCTCCCTGAGTTGGATAAACCTGGGTGATTTTCGCAAAATCAGGTTTGATGATATTTTTAAATGAGGTTTTGCTGACAGTTGTTTATAGATTTCACTGGCTTCATCCTCTGTGAGGCACAGAGGCTTCTCAACAAATATATGTTTATCATTTTCAATTGCTTTAATGATTTGTTCAAAATGGTAATTGTCGTATGAACAAATAGAAACAATATCAATCCCGGGATCATTAAGAATCTGCTCAGCACTTTCCGTTATAAATATTTCCGGATATTTATCGGAAATGTATCTTCTTTTGTCAATATTAAAATCACATAATGCAACCACCTCACAGGCCGGATGGGATAAATAACCATCAATATGCTTTTCTCCCACTCCCAATCCAATAATGCCCGCTTTCAGTTTTTTCATAATAGAATTAAATACAGTTGTAAAATCCTTTTAAGCTATATTAGTATAATTATCATCAAGGTCGAATTGCCTCATCAATATTGTAAAAATTTCTCAGTGAATTTATATCTGGCAGATCCTCATTGGCAGTATATATATCATTGAGTCCAAAAGCAGTTATTACCTTCATTATTGAATCCTGTTCACTACTTGCTAGCTTCTCTCTCCATCCTGAGATAAGCTTTTTGCTATCTTTCAATTCTGATTTATTTTTCAGAGTCATTCCCCGAATATTAAACAGCTTCATTTTGTCAGTATCTGCTTTTGTAATGCCGATAGACTTTTCCAGTATTTCCCATTCTGACGGATCATTGATCACCAGGTGTTCATATGAAATATACGTGCATGCACCTGGAGGCAGTTGGGTAAGAGGAATGTAATTTTCCAATGCCCAGCGAAAAGCAAGTTTTTCTATATCAGTATTTAATGAATGTGCAAGTTCAATGAATCGTGTTGGCAGGTAATCCAATAGATCTTTTTGAGACAAAATTTCATCCATATCATGCTTCCAACCAAGGTAAAACTGAGAAGATACAACGGCACAGGGATGTCTCAGCACACAAATTATATCAATTTTCTGGAAATTTGCACTGATAAAAGGCAGTATTAAATTCGCCCTTATCTCTTTGATGATCCGTCCATGATAGTTTAGTTTCTTTAATCGTCTGTCACGCCATTCATTCCTGGGTATTTTCCCAAAAAAAACATTTTGCAGAGAATCCGTCAAAGCATTGGCTTCAGCATCATCTTTAATAAAAAGTCTGAATTCCTTATTTTTTCCTTCTTTTTCAGGATGGTCAGATTTAGTAAAAATAAATTTGCCGCTGACTTCATCATACATATTCGGAAGCAGTGGTTCAAAAATCACACGCATTCCGGTGAGAGATGAAATTACATCTGCCAGCCATGTGCTTCCACTTCTTCCGCTTCCTGCCAATAATACTACACTATGCATCCCTGGATTATCATCGCTGTATGAATTGATTATAATACTACTTTTAATTTTTTTAATTCTGCCTACAACGGCATCTTTATAATGAATTTTCCTCATTTGCCTATATCAA
>CAZDWF010000193.1:0-4815 GCA_964508895.1 uncultured Bacteroidales bacterium | reverse complement strand
TTTATTAATTTTACAGCCTTTGAAAGTATGATCATGCACTGGATACTCAAATTCTTAATAAAGATCAACCGGACCTCACTTTTCTAATTAATAATTAACAATTAATAATTAATTTTTCATCTTTCATTTTTCATTTTTCATTAAAAAGAAGTATCATGACACTAATTATAAAAGGTTCAGGTTTAACCATAAAGAACGTGGTAGATGTAGCACGTCATAACGAAAAAGTAGAGCTTCATAAAGATTCTGTTGAAAGAATAAATAAGTGCAGAGCAATGCTTGAGCAAAAGATTGAAGCCAAAGAAATTATGTATGGAGTTAATACAGGTATTGGAGAATTCTCTGAAGTTGTATTAAATGATAATCAGGTAAAAGACTTTCAAAAGTATTTAATATATAATCATGCTGCAGGAATAGGTGATCCCATGCCTCTTGAATGGGTAAGGGGAGCTATGCTTGGGAGGATAAATGTTCATGCTCATGGCAATTCAGGATGTCGACTGGAAATTACCCGGACACTGGTTGAAATGCTTAATAAAGGAGTTACTCCTTATGTTTGCACCAAAGGGTCTGTTGGGGCCTGTGGTGATCTTGCACCTATGTCGCAGATCGCCTTATTGATGATGGGTGAAGGCCAGGCTTATTACCAGGGCGAGTTATATGATGGAAAAGAAGCTCTAGATAAAGCTGGAATAGAAATTCCCGGATTACAAGCCAGGGATGGTTTGGCTACAATTAACGGATCAAATGTACTTACTGCTATGAGTGCAATTTTCCTGTATGATGCTAACAATTGGTTAAAGCAAGCTGAAATTGCAGCATCAATGTCGCTCGAAGCTTTAAAAGCAAACATGAAACCTTATACTTCTAAGCTACATGAAGTAAGAGGATTTAAAGGAGCTATCAGAAGTGCCAATGCCATCAACAAACTTGTTGATGGAGGTGATTTAAAAGAAGAAAGGATAAAATGTAAAGTACAGGATGCTTATTCAATGAGATCTACTCCTCAGGTTATCGGAGCTGCACATGACGCAATGGAATATGGAAAATCACAGGTTGAAATAGAATTAAACGGTGTGGGTGACAATCCTATTTTCTTCCCTGATGAAAATCTTCAGTTATCCGGAGCAAACTTCCAGGGTTCACCTGTATCATTGCCAATGGATATGGCAGGTGCTGCCATCACAATGATCAGCGTTTTGTCAGAACGAAGAATGAACAGGCTCAATAATCCTGCGTTAAGCGTTGGACTTCCTGCTTTCCTTACAAAAGGAGCCGGAATGTTCTCAGGATTAATGCTCAGCCAGTATACTGCTGATATGCAGATAGTAGAACAAAGGATCCTTTCTGCACCTGCTTCTGTTCAATCAATTCCTGCTGCTGCTGACCAGGAGGATTTTGTTTCTATGGGAATGAATACAGCACAGAAGAATTTCCAGATCCTGGATAATGCATATGGAATTCTTGGAATTGAATTTATGGCGGCAGCCCAGGCATTGGATTTTAGAGATTATTCTTTTGGTAAAGGAGTTACAAAAGCTAAGGAAGTTATCCGAAAACATGTTGAGTTTCTTGATATAGACAGGCCATTGTATAACGATCATAATGCTATGAAAGAGCTTGTTAAATCCTGCGAAATTCTTGAGGAAGTTGAAAGAAAAATAGGCTCTCTTGAGTAGAATGAATAATAAAAAACATGTAGATCCTAAATGTGAAGTACATGCTTAAATTGTCGGTTGTCAATTTTCAATGTGTAATTTTCAATTTATGTGTAAATGAATCTATAGTATACACAAATCCAAATCAAAAATTGAAAACTGGAAATTGACAGTTGACAATTGAAATCAAACAGTCTCTTTTTATATAATGAATACTACAGAAAATACTAACAACTTTTCAGAAAAGAAAAAAATAAAAAGGCCAAACCTGCTTACCTTTTTGTGTATTTTCACATTTATTATAAGTGGCATTGGTGTTTTTACCAACCTTATGATCACTTCTTCATATGAAGAGTTTATGGAGCTGATCTCTGAGGAGAGTTTTGACTTTCCTGGGGCAGAATACATCAAAAAGGCATCTTATGGCTTTTTTCTTCTGGGTACCATTCTGCATAGTCTCTCTTTATTCGGAGCTGCGCAAATGTGGAAACTGAGAAAAATTGGTTTTCACTTTTACTTAATCTCTCAGTTTTTATTGATCATTCTTCCTTTTTTATACATAAAAGGATATCCTTTTCCATATCTTGACATCTTAATTGCAAGTGTATTTGTATATTTATACTCCAGGAATTTAAAATTCATGAAATAGTATAGTATGGAATCCATACAAAAATTTGAGAAACCTATACGTCCATATCTTTTCAGAACCGCATGTTATGTTGGATTTGTCTATTATGGATTAATTAGTTTGATATTTCTAATAGCTTTTATTGCTGTTCTTTTCAATAATAAGCTAATTAAAATATATTCTGAACAATATGGAATTTTAAAAGAGGGTTTTCTTCTTCAAGGTTTATTTGCATTTGTTCTATTCGGATTATCTTTAATCTCTATGATTTTGATTTGGCAAAGGAAAAAGATTGGCATTTTCATTCTGGCAGGATCAAATATCATTTTGATAATCATTCAGTTGTTCTCAGAAAGTTTAAACTGGATCAATATCCTTGTCACTACAATTATTGTAATTATAACTTTAATTTTCATAAAGAAAGTTCAGGAGATCAGAAAAGTTAAAGACTGAGGATTCACTACTAGCCTCAGTGATTTATAATCAAAGATATCAATATCTGTTTGGGTTATTCAACGCATTTTTCATGCTATCGCAATAAACAATATACTCCTCAAAATACATAGAATCCACAGGCTTTGCCGGTGGGGATTTGACCTTTAGCGGATCTATCGCTTTTCCATTCCTGTAAAACCTAAAATCAAGATGTGGGCCTGTGGCAAGACCGGTACTTCCAACATAACCAATAAGCTGTCCTTGCTTAACTTTTACTCCGGTCTTCACTCCTTTGCCATAAGCAGAAAGATGAAGGTAAGCAGTAGAGTATGTTCCATTATGTTTAATATGGATTGTTCTTCCACCCTGAGAAGTCCATTTCATAGAGCTTACTATTCCATCACCAATGGCATAAACAGATGTTCCATGGGCAGCGGCATAATCCACTCCAAGGTGAGGCCTCCTGATTTTCAATATGGGGTGATACCTGCTATGTGAATATCCTGAACTAATTCTTCTGAATCTCAGGGGAGCTTTTAAGAATGTTCTTCTCATACTCCCCCCTTCATCATCGTAATAATCTCCAATACTATCTTTCTCAAAATAACATGTAAAGAAGTCATTATCCATATGTTTAAAAGCAGCAGCATGAATTCGGCCTAAACCAAAATACTCATCATCAACATATTTTTCTTCAAATATCACTTTGAACTCATCACCTTTCTGAATACCAAAGAAATCAATGGTCCAGGCAAATATTTCCGACAACTCATTCGCCATATTTACATCCAGATCAAGGAATACCATTGCATTCCAAAGAGACGATTCTATAATACCTGATGCATATCTCATTTTCCTGATGATCTTCTTCTCACCTTTATATATCAATACTGAATCTTTGAGATCATATACATAGTATTCCCAGGGAGAATAAACATAAATAAAATACTGAACTTCCTGTAAAGAATCAGCAGAGCATATAATTGCATATGAATTTCCTGCTTTAAACTTCCGAACATCAAATACCGAACGTGATTCTTTTGCTAATTGATCTATCTTAATATAATCAATATTGAAATCCTGAAGGATTTCGGAGAGGAATTGATTCTTCTTAATAGTGCCACGAATTACTATTAATGAATCTACATTGATACCGTATTCAAATTGAGGTAAAACAGTGTCTTCATTATGCAAATCAAATTCAACTGTATCTTCAGGAAATGATGAGCTTTCATGCTCTGTCAAGTAGATTATTATTACCAGCAATCCAACAAGTATGAATATTTCAATCAGTCTTCTCTTCATAATAATTTGTTATACGATCTCAAACGCTGAATTCTTATTTTAATTTTATTATTATAAGGTATATTGAAAGTATAAACCAACATTCATTTGACCATTAAATACAGGTATCAAAGTTATATTGTGTTTATGTATACTGCTCCAGTATACAAGTTTCCCAATTCCATATCCCAGGGCTGCACCAAACAACACATCAGAGGCCCAGTGTTTATCATCATATATTCTTGACAATCCAGCTCCTGAGGCCATAATATATGCAAGAACAGGAACCCATATCTTATCACGATACTCTGATGCAAACACTGTTGCAATCGCAAAAGCAGCAGATGTATGTCCTGATGGAAAAGCATCATAATCGAAAGAGCCAAAAGGCCCTTCCCATAAATTTGGATTAGCAGGATTATCCTGATTTGGTCTGTGCCTGTGCGTCAGATATTTTATCGCATATGTAAATGCTGTAGTTAACACAAATGCTTTGGCCGAATTCAACGATACACGAACTGCTTTTGGCGATTTTTTAATCTTTCCATATAAGTAAAAACCTCCCATTAATGGAATAGCAATTAACCCACTACCCATTGGTTCAAAAAAATACCTGGAAGTATTGTCTAAAAAAGAGTTTTTATTTCTTTGAAAAACATCCCTGATTTTTTCATCCCGGGTATAAAGAATTATTGTTCCTGCAACAACCGATCCTGCTACAATCCAGTTCCTTTTATCCCAATGAAATGGAGAGCTTACGATCTTTTTAGTATCAGTCCAGTATGATTTAATATACTCCTTATCAAGCTT
>CAZDWF010000192.1:0-4830 GCA_964508895.1 uncultured Bacteroidales bacterium | reverse complement strand
CCAATACTCATCAGTTTTTTGATTGGAGTGTCGAACGTTGTATATTATGTTATGCCAAAAAAACTTAATGATTATGCTAATAGTCTAATTCTATCTGTTGGAATGCCGTTAATACCATATTTCAGTGAAACGGATACATTACGAAAAAAAGGTGATCCATTCGTTGAATGGTTTCCCGTTTCTAAAGCTCTCACTTTTTTTGCACTCCCCTCTGCAATTTTTCTTTTTAGCTTTGGAGAGCCTTTTATGCGTTTATGGTTGGGTCCCGAATATTCAATAAAAGGGCGGTGGGTCATATTTTTCTTTTCTTTATCTCTTTTTGTGTCAGGCATTTTTCCGAACTCAGGACGTTTGCTTATTGCTGTTAATCGACATGGGCTTGTAGCAAAAAAGATACTCGTCACTTCCATCTTTTCGATTCTATTAGGAATCCCGTTTACATTACAGTGGGGAGTTTCCGGTGCAGCTTTTTCAGTTATGCTGGGTAATTTTTTTCTGGTTTTTATAACATCTTTTTTTGCATTTTCTCATATTAAAATATCGTTATCTGACCACCTTACCAAAACTTTTATTCCATTTTTTATTCCATTAATTGTATTATGTTCTTCCCTCAATCTACTAAAATATTTTTTAGGAATCACTAACTATTATGATTTGATTAAGATAGGAGCTTTTTCCTCCCTTTTTTATCTTATTTCAGTATGGATTGCTACTTTAAGTTCATTTGAAAAAAAAGCAGTGCTAATTAAATTTAGCCATCTCAGAACATTTGTCTATTTCAAAAACAGCGGAAATAAGTTGCCATCACATCGAATTTGTTTCCTTCCCAAAAACAAATGATTTTTTTTAAATAGCTCAAATGTGGGTAAATTTTACCTTTTTAGTTTTATTGTATTTGTCCTAGCCTAGGCATTGTCTTATCGTTTCAGTATCTATAATCAGTGGCACCACAGGAAAAGGGCTACTTTTTGGAGTGTGATTACAGCAAAATTCCTATTATAGTTCTGGGCGCAGGTCATTCTGGAACACGGCTTCTAGTTGATATTCTCTCTGAACTTGGCAGCAATGGAGGGGTGGATAATAATGAATGGAGAGAAAATGAATTATTTCGAGAAATTCACTACCAAGTAATAACAAATATATCTGGCAAAAGTTGGGACAAAACAATTTTTGACCTAAAATTTTTGAAATTAATTGATGGATCCAGTTGTGTCTCTGAAATTAATAAATATTTGGCCTATATTTCGCAATATTATGAGCCTTTTGATAAACCGTGGCATTGGAAAATGCCAGCTTCTGCCATGCTATTAAAGAGTTGGTCAAAAATCTATCCAAATGCTTATTTTGTCCATATTATAAGGAACAAATTTGATGTAGCAAAAAGTTTATTACGAAGGAAGCAATATTGGAATCCTCTAAACGCTATTAGATTCGTTAAATTAATGAACCAAATGATTTTGGAAGAAACAGAATCTCTTAAGAACTATTACTTTATTGAGTATGAAAGAATTGAAAACCAGATCGACGATCTAATTGATTTTCTCCCCTTAAAAGTTGATCTCAAATCAAAGAAGAAAGCCTTAAATCTAATTTCGCGCAAATCGCACTTCTCTTGGAATCAAAGCTACAGTAATAAGAAGAATATATGGGAGTTATATTGTGCTATAATAATCTGTTCGCTGAAGCTTTTGTGTTCAAATAAAAAGCAATTTTGAAAGTAACCAAATTGCATTCGGGATTAAGAAGTGCTTCTACCCAGTTAGACAAAAACATATACTAACTTGGCAACGATGTTGTAGAGTTCAAAATGAAAAATCTTAAGTTAGTTAAACATATCTTTTCTGCTTTCATTATTATTGTCGGAATTCAGGGAGCTGTTTGGGCTAGTGAATATCAAAAATTCAATCAATTCTGTAAGAACGAATTTGGTGCCAAAAATGAAAAACTTGTATATAAGCATTTTGGAAAAAAGTTATCCTTAATTCCTTCTGGATTTTGGATCCATGAATCACTTAACTCTGCCGCAATAGCCTTTGAAACAAATCTACCTGCTATTACCCACATCGAGTACGGTAAAACAAAAAGCTATGGCTATAAGACACAACGGTTTGAACGACACACCTATCTTCACCTTCACCATCTTCGGGGACTGCAGCCAAATACTAGGTATCACTATCGTCTGATTGCCAAAGATGAGCGTGGTCGTACTATTTATTCTTCTGGTAAAATGTTGCGAACTCGAACCTTTAATAGGATGAAGCTTATTACTGAAAGCGTTGGAAAACTGCCATATGAGCTAAACCGTCCATACACAACATATGTTCTTGCACGGGATGCCAACGCAAAAACAAGGGCATTCACAATCAATGCCCCAGGAGTAACGCTAGACCTCAATGGTCACACAATCATTTTTGATGATGGTAAACCAATTATTGCTAATGCCCAGTGGGATAAATATGTTTATAGTGATAGATCGACTTTCGGAGTGTTCAGCACTTTACGCGCGGGGAAATCAAAACTTCTAAACGGAAAAATAATCCAGGGAAAAAATCAAAGTAAAGGACATATTGGTTTGGGGTTTAATCCGATACATGTTGCTAGGTCGGAAGGCGGAATTGAAATAGCTGGTATTATAATCGGTTATGGAGGTCATAGTGTTAGCGGCATTGTAGCTAGACACGGAGATAACCATATTCACCATAACATTGTTCGTGATGTAGGTATCGGTATTGACAACCGGCATCAGGGGATTAAAGCAATCTGGGTATCTAGTACCTCGTTTGCAGTTCATCACAATTTAGTAGCCCGAACAAGACATCAAGGAATAATGCCCGCTAAACATCAGAGTAAAATATATTCAAATGAAATTTATATTGATAGTTGGGCTACTAACTCATTTGGTATAAAACCTACAGGTGATGTTTATAGGAACAAAATATTTGGCACCGGCTATCATACAGTGGCGATCGGCTGGTCGGAAAAACCGATGAAAATTCATGATAATTTCATACACCTTCAGGGGACGGCACCGCTCAATCGGTCTGGCGAATATGGCCCACTATCTTCTGTTAATGGCATACGTTTAACCCAATATGGAAGATCACAAAGGAAATACGAAAACAATGAATATTACAATAATACAATTGTTGTAAAAGGCAGACAAGGAACCCAAAATGTTCGCGGAGTTCAATTTTTTAGCGACCCTTATGTTAAAAATTTGATGTTCCGTAACAATATTATTAAAGCCATCGCAGATGATGGGCAGACTCAAAATGTATATTGCGTAGTAGCACAGGGATTACCTGATCACGCTGATAAACAGCTGCCCATTAATTATAACAACAATACATTTGTTTCTAATTCATGCTTTGTTCGGTTTGGAGATAAATACGGGAGTGGAGGGAACCATCAGTTTCGGAATAATAGATTTATTAAAATTGGCAATAACTCTGATTTTCGAACTTTGCACCTAGGGTTTTGGAAGCTGCATAGTTACGGCAATTTCTTTATTGATACAGTTTTGGAGGGTGGAGCTAGCCTTGAAGACGCCGTTTTCGAAGGCAGCGGACGGCGTGATTATTCAGTTGGGCATTCTGCTTGGATCATGGCAAAGGATACAGCTGGAAAACCTATTGCCAACACTTCTGTTATGATTCTCAACAAAATTGGACGAAGTTTTCTAGGGAAAACAGACGTGAACGGCAGGGTAAAGGTAGAATTCTTTGACTACCTTATGCAACCTAACAAATCGATCCGAGCTAATAAAACTGACAAAGGGGAAAAAATTACTTTTAAGAAGCATTTAATTAGAGTATACGGCTTTGAAGATAAGACGGTGCAAACCACAAATATTTCACGCCGTAAAAATAGACCCACTGTGATTACCTTTAAAAAATCACTGTAGCTTGGTTTGTTATAGTGTTTTCTCTACTTTCATTTAGTTTTTTTCACACCTTTATGAACTTATTGTTACAAGTTTTCCTACCATATTCCTATTTTTTTTTGAAAACAATATAAGTGATTGAATTTATGTGTATATTCAGACCCATATGAACCTCGATCATTTAAAAAAGGGCTTTACATGATGGCATAAAAAATGCAGTATAAAACCAAATAAAAACTATAGGAAAAATCCATGTTGATTGGCCGGCCGTGATGACCGATATCGTTGAAAGATTTAAGCTGTTAGATAATGGTGGCCGGCGCGTTGCTTCTGACCGACGTCAATTTTCCTACACAATTCACATCCCAGAAAGAAGAAGCGGTATTGATAGAAGAACCGGCAAAGAACGCCGCAGATCCAGACGAGCCACAATAACCTAATCTGCAAGATTCACCCTCCATTCAAATCGTATTACTCTTCTTAACTCAAATTTAAACAATAAAACCAACCTTGAACTGTGAACTCTGAACCTTTGAACCATATTAGTCCAATATTCCATTATTCCAGTAATAAGCGAAGCGAATTAGGAGGTAACTCATGATCCGATTATTTAGATCGATTTTTATTATATTTTTTGCGGCTGCTGTAGTTCTTGGATGCGCGTCAAAAGAAGAGCAGAAGGCCGAACACATCAAACAGGGAGAGGCCTATTTTGCTAAAGAAAAATATAAAGCTGCGCTGATCGAATTTAAAAATGCGGTGCAGATCGATCCCAAAGACAGCAAAGCCCACGATCTCCTCGGCGACACGCATTTAAAGCTAATGAATGCCTCTGAAGCGTACAAGGCATTCTCAGCTGTCGTGAAACTCGACCCCAACCATACAACCGCGCCTCCAAAGCTAAAAAGAAAAATTGCAGAGGGGAGTGCAAAAAAAGTGAGAGCTTT
>CAZDWF010000191.1:0-4843 GCA_964508895.1 uncultured Bacteroidales bacterium | reverse complement strand
ACCCAGAATCACACTGTACTCGGCATCGAGGAAGCTTCTAAGTGCGTAAAATGGGGTCACCCAGGGCAGTGCTTGCGCTTCTTCTGTTTTAGCCATTTCCATTATGCTTCCCTCCAGCAGCACCTTGTTCATGCGTGAATAACAAGCAAATAATCTCGCCCCACTATATGGTTTCCGCCATCATGGCTTTGGTGTTTAACAGGCCGGAACCCCTGATAAGATCGCCGCTGAAAATAGTCTTCTTGGTTTTGGTTTGAATCATGGAAAGGGCATAAGAACTACAATATGGATACACCCAAAGAGGGAGGATGTGCAAGTATTATCTGAAAAGCTTATCAAATATTAATACGTCCTGACTACTCCCTCACAAAATCCACCCCGCTCATAGCCTCTACGATCTCCACCGGCACCAAGAAGTCCTCTATGTCCCCATGGGCCTTCCTTTGGTGGGGGAACAAAAAGGCCAGCACCTTAGGCTCCTGCCCAGCGTCTCCCTTGATGATCACGATCTTGTAGAACATGGCCGGTACCCAGATGTCTTTATTCTTACCGACCTTCTCATGTTCTCCAGGGCCGAAGATGCAACCGGCAAAGACCCAGACCTCTTTTTTCTGCTTTGTTACCAGTTCATCCTGGATCCAGCGCTCCAGCTTGTACCAGAGGCCAGGGGACCCGTTGAAACCCTTGTGATGCTGTGGGGCGATGTTGCTGAGATAGTTCCCCTGATAGACCGTCATAGCGTCATCAGGATCCTTTTCTGCGCCCAGGCCGTCATTGTCCCTATCGCCACCCATAACACAGTAGGGGGCCAGGTGGCCCCTTGCATAGCCTCGGTCTTTGAACAGGCCTTTGTAGTCGGAATCCTTGGCCTCACCTTCAATATCTGGGTCACCTCTGAAGCGGGAGAATTTGCCCTTGCGTGGTAGAGTGTCCCGGTACTCAGGCTCCACATGGTAGGCGACCCAGTGGGGGGTCCTGGCGGTCGGGTTGTAACTGAGGACGTAGCCGTTCCGGATGTAGATGTTTTCAGTGGAGGGTAAGCCCCCATAGGCGTGCTCTTGGATAAGCGCGGTTTGGGTAGGGGTAAGGGCTGAGAGGTTGGCGGGGGCAGTGTAGATGAGAATGTGAGCATGGCGCAAATTAGGCCAATTATGACAACAGATAGAGCAGCAGTTGAAACAATTGTTAAGGTGGTCGCCTAAAGAGTTCCATGGTTTACCCGTGGATGAATAAGCTCTTCTCGTCGTCTTTCGCGTCGCCACATGTAGTGTGAGGTGATGGTTCAACCAAAAGGTTGTGAATGCAGGACCCCGAGCCTGCACGGGGGAATCTATATTCCTAATTAAATATCTTTAATTATGTATTATTAATCTCACGATTAAGGTTTTTAATAACAGACTGAGAACATTCTGTTATTCTCATTTTTTTCCCTATTTCTACAATGGTTATGCGGAGTATTTCAACATTTTTCTCATTTCTATTAGCAAGTATTTCAACGGTTGTACTTCTGGTTTCTTTCGCTTCAATTCTAAGAATTCCATTGTCTGAGTTTGAAAAACCAATAATTTGCTTATGGCGATCATTTCCATTGGGGTAGTAGTATGTTATGTTTGATTTGGTTAATTGTATCCTTCTAGGAGTAGTAGAATCATTTATGACATTTACTTCCAGTTTAATATATTCCAAGTCCTGGTTGGGTATTAATTTAACTTCAATTCCTATTCTTTTTGTTTGGTTATTGTACATGCGAAAACCACAATATGCTGCAACCAAAGATGAAACAGCACCAACTATTCCCAAAATAGTATCCGTTTTTAATTTGGTTTCTTTATTCATATTGTCATTACTCATATGTATATACTTATTTTATGTGTAAAATTCCATTTCTCGACCATATCATATACGTCCTTTCTTGTTTTTTTTGACATATATTTAAAAATACTATTATCCATTTGTTTTAAAATTAAATCAACTCTTTTGTCAGTGAATATTTCCCAATTTGCTTTGAATATATCTTCCTCATTGTTACACATCATATCAATTATCAATGGTTTTTCAATTTTTTCGATATCCATTAAATATTTAAGAAAAATTAGTACTGCTTTAGTTTTGTCGCATAAATAATCATCAATCCCAATTCCAGGTTCATCTGCATTAATGGGGATGATGTAATTAGAGTATTGGTACGGTAGAGGGGTGTCATCTACCACTGTTTCATAGTATACGTATTTGTTCAGCATTGTTTCCATTATTAGATTAGCTGTCTCCGACAATCTAACAGTGTAATCACCAAGTTCATTTTCTTGTTCGTCAACATCAATTTCCAAATAAGACGGTAACAGCAAACCGGTGTATATCATTTCTCTAATTTCAAATCGGATATCTTTCGTTTGATAGTCTAAAATATCCCGAAACCACCTCTCAACACTTAATACATTTCCTACTCCGTTATTGATTCTTAATATTTGGATAATCCGAATTTTGAATAAGTTTTTAGGCCACCTATTACTTTCTGAGTAAATATGTTCTCTGCAATTGAATATATTTGGTATAACACTTTTTCTATTGTGATCGATTGTTATCATATCTTTTTTTACAATTAAATCATTTTTTGGGGTCTCTCCACTCGGTTTAAATTGGATGCAATTTCGATAAGTTCTGTAACCAGTGGTTCCATAAAGCATGAGCTTAATAATTTTCCACTTTGCTCTTTCTATCCTCAGTACGGTGTCTTTTTCTAATTCGTCCTTACATAACTCATTATACATATCAAGCCCTAATATATCAGCCACAACGATTATCAAGGCCCTATATATACGCAAAGCTGCTCGAAAATTATCTGCATTGACTCTGTGAAAATGATCAACTAAGTATTCAATTGAGGCTCCTTCTCTTACAATATCGCCATTAGGATTCATCGCAATGTAAATAATCCGCAGAAGGTTTCTAGAAATATTTATTGCTTCGTCACGCAAAATATCGAGATCAATTTTTTTTGCTCTGAATTCTGCGTAATTGACACGTTTTTGGATAATTTCCCACATTGGTTGACGCTCTATTTTGAGATTAACAATATTTTCGTTGGCTCTTGACCCCTCATGTCCACCATTATCCCTTTTATATTTAATATAGGAATAATCCCTCATTGTAGCTATATAAACAGCGGAGTACAATTTTAAATTATTGCTTACTATTGAATCAAATTCTTTAAGCCAACTTAGGAATCTTCTTTCCTGAGAATAATTAAACGTAACATTATCAAATCCATCAAATACAAATATGTAGGCATAATTATAATTTGTCTGAATATATGACATAAGCCATTCTATCATAAGATATATTGTTTGATCATCCATGTCGAAGTATTCTAATAAAATCGACTTTCCTGCATGCTTTGACCCGTTATAGTCATTTTTATCAGCAGATTTATTATCCTTATTCAATAGCAAATTACAACCAGCAAGGCCCTTAATAAAAGACTTCGCCACCTCGTTTGGAGTGCTGTCAGAAAATGCTTGTTTAAAGTACGGCTCACTGCTAACAAAAATGATAAGATCATTCATTATGTCATCCATTCTGGATAACCCAAAACCCCGATCTTCATTATACAGATAAAACCTTGTTATTATATAAAGATATTTTGTCAACAACATCTTTCTTAACTTCTCTGCTTTTCCAAATACCTTGTTCATATCAACACGGACAAACATTACATTTTCATCAATCATCTGGTTCCCATAATAGCTAAATAAATAATTAATAGTTGCAGATTTTCCCACACCCGGTCTACCTGTAATCATATATAAACAGTTAACAAATTTTCCAATAGGTTTAACATATTCATCAGATAAATCGGGTCTACTAATTAAATCCTTTGCCCTATCAATCCAATAAATAAAAATACTTGAAAGCATATTCATATCTTTATTCATTGTTTCTGGATATTCGTTATCAAAGACCATATCTAAAAATTCTATTTGTCCATCTTTTTCCATAATAGTATAGATAATATCATGGTCGTCTTTTCTACTAGGAGACATCGGTACATGCTTCATTATCTCATATATAAGTAACAACCTACTATCTATTCCTCCCAAATTTATAGGGCGGTTTAAGTGCTTAGTTTTGTGATAAAATATCTCATGATAGTCACTTGAATCTCCTTGAGACTTACGTTCATTTAGCCTTTCGTAAGTTTCTTCAAAGGTTATTTTTAAATTCCTATCCACCTTGTGTTTTGCCCATGCCATTTTTACCATTTTATCAGCTATATCACTTATTTTCACAAGCCCTCCTTGTCAGTTAATGTATTCGGTTTTAGGTGAATCTTACATCTGAGAGGGACCCTCAGGGGGATGATCAAGGCAGGCCTGCCACATTACCCGACCGTCTTTTATTTTTACTTTTATAACCGGCTCTCCGCATTGATAGCAGTGCGGCATTCAGTGTTCACTCCCGTCTAACAGATTGTGTCACTCTATATATATTTACACCATGCCCGTTGCTATCATCAAGTGTTATTTCTTCATGTTCCGGGTTATCAGAGCGGAGAACGATGGTCTCACCATATTTATAGAAACGTTTCACTAACTTATCCCCATCCTGGGGGAAGGAAACAAAACAGAGCTTTCCATTCCTCAAATCAGCCGAAGGGACCACAACCACCTTGTCACCCTCATAAAGGTGGGGCTCCATGGAATCGCCGTGAATGGTCACCGCAAACGTATTCTCATCGGCCATGTCGGCCGGAATCACTATAAATTCAGCTGCTTCGCCCACCGGGTAGCCCCCATCAGTCCAGCCCGCCGGTTCACCTGCTCCGGCGTCAAAAACTGGAATCTCT
>CAZDWF010000190.1:0-4919 GCA_964508895.1 uncultured Bacteroidales bacterium | reverse complement strand
AAAACAATTTCTTTGAGATACCCCGTGCTTGCGGTGGGGTAATTCATTATTAAGGGGAGTTCTATTAATTCCTTTTTTCAAGAAATAAAGATAATGAATGAGATGCAAGGCATAAATATTTTTTGATTTTAGAGAGTATTTAGTAATTTTGATGTATAACTGATTTATGAGCAGTCTGAAAGAAATAAGGGAGCCCATCAAGGATCACATTAAGGAATTTGAGAAATATTTCAAGGCATCCATGAAAAGCTCTGTCCCTCTTTTAGATAAGATTACACATTATATCCTGAAAAGAAAAGGCAAGCAAATGAGACCTATGTTTGTGTTTCTCAGTGCATTAATGCATGGTGAGATAAATGAAAAGACATACAGAGCTGCTTCTCTTGTTGAGCTTCTTCATACAGCAACACTTGTTCATGATGATGTTGTTGATGATTCGCATTCAAGGCGTGGCTTCTTCTCACTTAATGCATTATGGAAGAATAAAATTGCTGTTCTTGTAGGTGACTATTTACTTTCCAGGGGATTGCTTCTTTCTCTCGATAATGATGATTTTATGCTGTTAAAAACTGTTTCGGAAGCTACCCGACAGATGAGTGAAGGAGAGCTTCTACAAATTGAAAAAGCCAGAAAGCTTGATATTGAGGAGAATATTTATTTCGAGATCATTAAAAAGAAAACAGCTTCTTTAATAGCATCATGTTGTGCTTGCGGAACTCAATCTGTTGATGCTAAAGATGATATAGTTGAAAAGATGAAGTCATTCGGCGAAAACGTTGGCATTGCTTTTCAGATCAAAGATGATCTTTTTGATTATGAAAAATCGAATAAAACAGGAAAGCCAACAGGGATAGACATCAAGGAAAAGAAAATGACCCTTCCTTTGATTCATCTGTTAAATATTTCTGACAAAGAACAAAAGAGGAAAATAATAAATGTGGTTAAAAACCATAATAAAGATAAAGACAGGGTATCTGAAATAATTGAAATGGTGAGATCTAATGGAGGGATCTCTTATGCCAGAGAGAAAATGCTTGAATACAGAGAGAAAGCCATTAATATTCTGGATTCATTTCCATCCAGCCAGGCTAAAGATTCACTTGAAAAGCTGGTAATTTTTACAACAGAAAGAAAGAAATAATAAGACCTTTGAGTTATTTATTAAAATATTGATCAATCTGCTTCTTATGAAAAAAATAATCTTTTCCTTTTTAATAGTGTTGTTTTCATTTTCAGCATTTTCCCAGGATTTTAACGGTGGTGCAATATTTGGTATTGTTGGCAGTGAAGTTGATGGTGATAGCCTTGGTGGATTAAATAAAGTTGGATTATTTGCAAGTGCATTTACCAGTCTTAAATTCAATGAAATGATCTCTATGCAGTTTGAGATCCAGTATATCCAAAAAGGTAGTCAGAAAAATGCTAATTTTGAAGCAGGAGATTATAATTCCTATAAGCTGAAAACCGATTATTTTGAAGTTCCTGTATTATTTCAGCTTCAGGCATTCAAATGGTTACAATTAGAAGCCGGACCCTCAATTGCATTTCTGGTAAACGGAAAAGAATTTATTGATGGAATAGAGATTACTCCATTTTCTGATTTCAAACCAGTTACTTTTAACTTTATTGTTGGTGGAAATATTGAGTTTGTAAGGAATCTTATCTTTAACATTCGTTTTGATACCTCACTTGATCCTATCAGAAAAGCAAATTTTACAGGAAATGTAAAAAGATTTCCAACATTTGAATACGGGCAATATCATAACTGCCTGGTAGTTTCTCTTAAATATCGCTTCCTGAGTTTTAGCCGTAAGTAGAAATAAAACGTTTCCTGCTTTAAACGTTTTCTTATATCCTGGCTTTTATGTTTTTCATGAGATTTTCATAAGCAACCCGTTCGAAAGCTGTATCCTTAAATAGCTTTTCAAATTGGTCTTCACTGAGTTTTTCCCAGTCTTCATCTCTCATTTCCAATAGTGCTTTATCAGGAATGAATTTTGATTCATTGTGCGCTAATGGTGATTTGTTCCACGGGCAAACATCCTGGCAAATATCACAGCCAAATATCCAGGAATGAGTTTTTCCTTTCAATGATTCCACAGTCTTTTCTTTAAGCTCAATGGTAAGATATGAAATACATTTTCGCGCATCCAATTCATAGGCTTGTGTTATAGCATTGTTCGGGCAAGCATCAATACACCTTGAACATGTGCCACAGTGATTTTTTTCATGTCCATTATCAGCTGGCAGGTTCAGGTCGCAAATAATATGTCCTATGAAGAAAAAACTCCCCATTTCTTTATTTATCAGACAGGTGTTTTTTCCTATCCATCCCAATCCTGCGTTCCGGGCCCATGCTTTATCAAAAACTGGAGCTGAGTCTGTAAAAACCCTGAAATTAAACTCTCCTGTAATTTCTTTAATATCATCTGCCAGCTTTCTGAGTTTATCTTTTACTACGTAGTGATAATCTTTGCCATAAGCATATTTCGAAACTTTATAGCTGCTTTTCAGCTTGTATTTTTCTTCAGGATAATAGTTTAGAAGCAGGCTGATAATTGATTTAGAACCTTCAACCAATTTTCCGGGATCCATTCTTTTATCTGCATGATTCTTCATATAGTTCATGCCACCATTATATTCCTTTTCGAGCCATTCACTGAGATAAGCGGATTCCCTTATCAATAAGCTTACTGAAGAAATGCCACAGGCACTAAAGCCATTCTTAAGGGCAAGATTTTTTATTGAAGTATTGAGATTTTGATCAGATTGCATTTTATTTTTCGAAAAGACCCATTTGATCTTTTAGCCTTGATTTTCCAAGATGTGTATAGGCCAGATCTGTAACCCCTCTTGCCCTTGTACTGGAATTATTTCCTGAATCGAAGAAAATCTGCACCCTGTATCCTTTAATCTGATAATTATCATCATCACAAAGCAGATATTCATTAAGATTCTTGTGTAGATTCAGCAAAGTATCAATCCTTGGATCCTGAATATATTCAACCCTTCCCTTCTGCATATTTTGCGAATAGCCATTAAGACAAATCATTAAAACAAATATTAGCAGAAGTTGAAATCTCATAAATTCTTATTTTCTCGATCTAATGCTTAGTATAGGTATAGGAGAATGATTTATTAGTTGTTGTGCAAATGGTCCCAGAAAAATATTAGCTGTAGTATTTTTCTGTTCGGTCATGATAGTGATCATGTCAGCATCTAATTCTGTAGCAAAATCAATAGTACTTTGAGTCATATTCTCAGTCTGTATAGTTTTTAACGAACAATAAATGTTTTTCTTATTCAACTCCTCCATTGTTTGCTTTGCAAAGTTATCAACTCTTTTATGCAATGATTTCAATTTGGTTGTATATAAGCCCAATACATGGATCTCTGCATTAAAAAGTTTTGCAAGTTTAATAGTAAAAGGTAGTTTTTGCTTTGTCTCCTGAGAACTATCAATCGGTAACACAATTTTATTAATTTCTCTATCCAGCGGGAAACTATATCTCAGACTAATAACCGGACATGGTGAATGTGTAACTATCCTGTATGCATTACTTCCGATCCAGTATTCCTCAAATCCTGAAATACCATGAGTTCCAATTATCATAAGGTCTGCATTAAGGTTCAGCGCACAGTTATATAGTTCAATATGAACTTTACCACTTTTTAGTTTGTAGCTTATCTTATTGCTTTTTAATAAAGGTTGGTATTGCTTTAATAAACGTTCAAAAATGTGCTTTTTATCTTTCTTGATATCGCTTTCAAGTGAATCAAAAACATGTTCAGAAGATAAAACATTATTAATCCAAATCATATGAACGTCTGCACCAACCTTTGCTGCAAGGTTTACAGCATATTCCAGAGCATGTATCGAGTTTTTTGAAAAGTCAATACCAACGATGATTTGATTCATTGCTAATTTTATTATGGTTTCTGTAAAAATACAAAAAACCACGGAAATATTCGATATGAAGAAGGATAAAATGTTGATCCTGATTTTAAAACCACAATTTCTGTGAAATATTTTTAGCTGTATCACTTGCAAGATTATCATAATGTACCTTTTCCTTAATAAAAAGTTATCCAACGCTTGCACAATAGCTATAACCTTGGCGCAAAAATCAAGGCTGAATAAAGTTTTGATAATTTCTACATCAACAAATTGCATAATCATTATTCCACATTTATAATTACTTTTGTTCTTATACTATGAAAAGCATGAACGAAAACCTCGATGCCAGCGGCCAACATCTATCAAATGCAGAACAGGAATTTGAAAAGGCAATACGTCCGGTTGAGTTTCACGATTTTGCAGGTCAAAATAAGGTTGTTGAAAACCTGAAGATCTTCGTTCAGGCAGCTAAACAAAGAGAGGAAGCCCTTGATCATGTTTTGATTCACGGACCTCCCGGTTTAGGTAAAACAACTCTTTCTCATATTATTGCAAATGAGCTGGGAGTTAATATTAAGATCACTTCAGGACCAGTTATTGATAAGCCTGGTGATCTTGCAGGATTATTAACCAACCTCGAGGAATGTGATGTTCTGTTCATAGATGAGATCCACCGACTCAGCCCTGTTGTGGAAGAATATCTGTACTCTGCTATGGAAGATTACAGAATAGATATTATGATCGAAAGTGGTCCAAATGCCAGAAGTCTTCAGATAAGTCTTAATCCATTTACTTTAATTGGTGCCACAACACGGTCTGGATTATTAACCGCTCCACTCAGGTCACGATTTGGTATTACCTCACGACTTTCTTATTACAATTCTGAGATCCTGAAAAAAATAATTCATCGTTCTGCTTCTATTATTGATGTTCCTATTAATGAAGAAGCCGCAAATGAAATTGCCAGAAGAAGCCGTGGCACCCCTCGTATTGCAAATCTACTGCTCAGGAGAGTCAGGGA
>CAZDWF010000189.1:0-4924 GCA_964508895.1 uncultured Bacteroidales bacterium | reverse complement strand
ATAAACTGAGGTGTAGCGGTAGAGAAATCGTTAAGAGTGTCATATAAAATTTCAAAAGATTCAACTCCATCTATTACTTCCCAGTTTAGAGTTGGTTTTACCTGAACATTTACTGCTCCATTTGAAGGTGAAGTAAGGTTTACTGTATTAATAATTGTAAACATCCTTTCTTCTGACCATGGTGAAGAATCTTTGATATGACTGGCCTTAACCCTCCAATACCATGATTCACCGAAATGTGTGAATGGATATGTATTAATTAACTCTTTTGTAGTATATGTAGTAGGAGCAGAGAAGTTTGGATCCACATCTATTTGAATAGTGTATATATCTGTACCTCCAATTCTTTTCCATTTAAATTCTGCTAAAGGAAAGACCTCATCATCATTGTTGGCTGGATATTCTAATTCAACGGCTCCTTTTGTAGTGAATGAATACACTGGAGACCACTCACTGGTATCGGTATTGTGAACTCCACGTACCCGCCAGAAATAATTGAATCCATAAGAAAGAAACTGCAGGCTGTCTGCCTGAACAGAACCTGAATATGTGAGTATATTATCTGGTGAAGTAAAACCAACACCATCATATTTAAGAATTGTACCACCTTCTCCAACGGCTATACCAAAATTATCACTAAATATTAAAGAAGCATTAAACACTTGCTTATAGATCACGGATTGCTGTACCCAATAGTTTCCATTAAACACTAAATAAGCTCCATCAGCTCCAATAGCATATGCATTATTTGCATCTCTCATTTTTACAGAATTCAGATTCTTGGTAGTAAGGTTGTCAATTTCCGTCCATTCTGTACCATCATATTTCATCATTTTCCCTGATTTACCAACAGCCCAGCCATTGGTTGCGTCAGCAAGTGAAATGCCGTATAGATCACCTGATATTGGTGATGTTTGAATATGCCAGGCAGTATCATAGGATATCAATTTACCACCTTTACCTACGGCCCAGCCATTGGAAGGAGATGTAAAAGAAACACCGGTAAGGTCTTTGTCTGTAATTCCGCTGGTTTGCGCTGTCCAGCTTGTGCCATCCCAATATACGGCAGCACCTGAAGCGCCAACAGCCCATGCATTTGAAGCATCACCGAAGTCGACCCCATAAAGGTTTGCTGTAGTAGCTCCCCCGCTTACGTCTGTCCAGCTTGCTCCATCATATTTAAGAATTAATCCACCATCACCCACTGCAAATGCATTGTTTTCATCGAAAAATGCTACACTGTTAATATTAACTGTAGAAATTGAATCATTTATTTCCCATGTAGTTCCATCGAAGTGCAATATATGCCCATCGTTTCCAACTGCCCATGCATTGGTTTCATTTAAGATGGCAACATCATTAAGGTCAGGAGTATTGACACTTTCATCAACTTTCCAGAAATATGATGTATCATATTGAACCTGATACTCATAGATTCCTTCCATTACTTTCCATTTCATTTCAATCTTTACATCAGCATTAATCTTGTAAATAGCTGGAGATGTAAGTTCTGAGTAATATTGAATTTTAAACGACCAGATAGTCGACCAGTCGGATATGTCCGGACCATCTATTGCTCTGACTCTCCAGTAATATATATTTCCGAATATCAGGTCAGCATTTTGATATCCCCCAAGTGTTGTTTGAGTATTTACAATAATATTTGTAAAAGCGGCATCAGTTGCTACCTGAACATCATAGCTTACAATACCATGAACACCGGAAACAGCATCCCAGCTAAGGATCGCATTAGGAGACTGCTCTACTTCTCCGTTTTCCGGAGCTACCTGATTAGGTGTGTAAACTCTGTTTTGTGCTGTTATTTGTAATATTGAAACGACAAATAGTATAACAAAGGTGGATAAAAGTTTTTTCATCTTCAATGGATTTATGAGGTTGAATTAATTTTTTATTTTACAACAATAAACTTAGAAACAGCTGATTTATCTCCTGAAATCAGATGCATGATGTATGTGCCTGATGGCATTTCACTACAGTTCATGCTTGTCTTGATCTTACCTTCTTTCTGGTTTTGGAAGTGCATTGTTTTAACAACATGTCCGTTAAGATCCATTATATGAATTTGAACTTCCCCCGCTTTTTCCAATGAGTATTCAAGAGTTGCATTGGAATTTACCGGGTTTGGATATATAAGGATCTCATTATTAAATGAAGAAGTAAAATCATCTGGATATTCAAAACCTACAAGGTTCAGTGAGTCACAATAAAATGCACCCTTACCCTTTGTTGCTGCGTATATTATACCATAATTATTTGTTCCTTCAAATATAACTGTTGTTGAATCTATACCATTCCAATATGTATAACTTATTGGTTCTTTTGACACCCACTGTTGTGTTAGCATATTAACTGTAGTATTGAATATTGAACGTCCACCTGGGTCATTTGGTTGATACCAATTAATACTATCTACAAGGTTTTCTGTCATGTATATACCATTAGATGTACCCAAAAGCGCAACATGTGTACGTTTTATATCAATCAAGCTGGCATACACTGTTACCTGAGGAAGATTTTTATGAATATTTATAAAAGTAGGCGTTTGTGCGAGGGCATCTTCAGATTTAAAAACATATTCTGATGCACCTTGATCAGATTCTAGAGTTATTAATACCCTTGCAGAATTTTTAGGATCAACACTTATTGATGAGATAGGA
Organism: uncultured Bacteroidales bacterium; assembly: GCA_964508895.1. GTDB lineage: Bacteria > Bacteroidota > Bacteroidia > Bacteroidales > B18-G4 > M55B132. Next base: position 2,246 of record CAZDWF010000189.1, on the reverse strand, counting down.
TAGGTGTTTGGAATACCACCATCAAGCATAATTGGAATCTCAGTAGTTGATATGATACAGAATGGACTTCTTACATCAGCCCTGTCATAATCATAAGCTTCAGCAATGTTTGACATCCTGAAAAGTGTTCCTTCTTCTGTTCCAACCCAGCAATAATTTGCATCTTTACTGATTGCAATACAATGGGAGACTGCTTCAAAGCCGCCATTGTCACTATCAGTAATCTTAAACCATTCTGGTTGAGAGCCAAATTTCAAAACATCTGTTGTCATCCATACAGCATCTTCGCCGCCGATGAAATATTTTGTTGCAACAATATCCTGGATTTTAACTGAATCACCAGGTGCTAATGCTACAGGTGTAGTTGTGTGAAATGCATATCCCCGGTTTGCACTAAAAGCAGTAATTTGATCCCCGGTATTGTAATTCTTATATGCCCTAAAGTCAACGGAATCAGCACTAAAATAATTCTCAAAGTTTTCCCAAAGAATTGTTGGTGCGAAAGTAATATTTTCAATTGAGGTTTCCACCGCACCAGTAAGAAATGTAGATGCAAAGCTAAATCCTAAGTCCTCAGTTCTTCTGAACTGATCTTCTATAAGGGAATAAATTGCCACTTGCGGATCGATAATTGGATTTTGACAATATCCACCTTCACCTATTTCAGGTAGACCAAGGCCATCAACCCAGACAGGGATTCCATATTCTGCCATAACAGGATTTCCTGTTCCATCAATAAGGATAGTTGCATAGTTGCTTGTACCACCAATTACTCTTTTCTTCTCACCACTCATGCTAATAGTATTAAAACAGGTAGAGTAGTAGTTTTTATGCATTGGTTCAAAGGTGTTGCCAGATGAACTGAATAATGCCAGGTATATTCCTCCCTGGCAGCCGATAACTGCTTCATTATCGTGTCCTGGTCTGAATTTATAAGAGCTGTGATTAGGCATCACAAAAGAATTTAACTGAGGTACATTGAATTGACCCTGTGTCATTTGTTCCCATTGGAAGAACCCAAGGTCATCAATTTTTCTTCCCTCCCACATATTGATACCACCTACCATGATAATATCCGGATTATTGGGCTTAACTTCAATTACATTAAAATTTAAACCAACTCCTTCACTAACATTGTCACCAGTTCCATAGAAGTTAACTGTTGTTGATCCTCCCGGAGCAATTATATACCAGTTTAACCCGCCATCATCAGATCTGTAGAAATTATCAAGTGCACCTAATGGAGTAATAGCACTGGCGTATACAATATCTGCATTACTTGGTGCAACAGCAAACTGAATGCGACCTGTGTTATCAGGCAGGCTGTCAATAACCGAAAACATATTTGGATTGCCAGTGTTACACATCACAGACTTTGGTAGAAAATCAGCATAAACTGTACCTGTTGAAGAGATTGCAATATTATTGCAGAGTTCTGCCATTTCAAGTGAGTCGCCGATTTTTGCTTTTGCCCATGTATTGCCATCGTCCATTGAATAATTAAGTCCAAAATCGGTAGCAGCATAAATTATGTTGTTGGTTTCATCAAATTTAACATCGTTGATGAACCACCAGTCAGTACTGACAAAATTTGGAACTGTACTAGTTATAACAGTGAAATTGATGCCATCATCTGATTTATATAAGCCTGATCCCATGATGGATCCCGTATTATGTCCGGTACCTAAATAAATTTTCCCTGAAGATGTTTGCGTTATGCAAGATATCTTCAGCGAAATTGTTGAAAGACCAACAGGATTCCATGTTTGCCCAACATTAGTGGAAATATATAAACCACCATAAGCACTCCCTGCATACAGTGTGTATCCTTGCGAGTCTCTGTTATCAAATAAAACAGCTTTTGTTTCACCGCTTAGGTTATTAGGTCCCAGTTCAACCCAATCCATTTCATATGCACTGGTAGATTTGTTCTGTCCAAAAGAATTGAGAGGAAAGATACTTGTAGTAAGCAGTAATCCAAGTAAAAACACAAAATAGGTGAATGGTAAAATTTTATTTTTCATGTTAGTTGGGTTTGAATTTGTTTTTGGTTTAACAGAAAATTATCTTAACGTTAATTATATGCTAAAATAGTGGCACAAGTTACATCTTTTTTGATTATGTCCAAAAAAGATATGCCAAAAATATTAACAAATATAACTTTAATTCTTATCCTACACAAAGATAAAAGAATTAAAAAAATATACAAGTTGTATCAAGTTAACGGTAATTAGAAATCAGTTAAC
>CAZDWF010000188.1:0-4945 GCA_964508895.1 uncultured Bacteroidales bacterium | reverse complement strand
AGATTTAAATAGTTTAGACTCTTCAATAATGCATGAGTTTCAAAGAAAGGTATGAAAAGGGTAAAACAAAACTCCTGAAGGATAGATTTGTTTGTAAAGAAAACAGGGAACTGTTCACGAAGTTTTTTGCCTGGGAAGAAGAGAAACTAAAGCGTATCAATGATCTTCCTGAGATTGATGATTCTTCTTATAAGACACTCCATGGTTATGTTAATCGTTTCAGAAATGTAAACAAGTGGTTTGAAAATAAACCCTGGAAGAATCTCACACTTGCGGAAATAAAAAGCGTATACAGAGATTTGGAAGATGGAAAAATTAAAAATCGAAATGGGAAACGATTTGAAGACCGGAGAAGTTATTACAATAAAGTTTTCAAATCTAAACCTTTTAAGCTTGCTGGGAAAAATGAAGAAGTAAAGCAAGCCTTAGAATTTTTTACAGACAGAAGAAAAAAAGAGGTCAGGTTTGTTAATGAAGAAAATTTTAAAAAAATGATAAGTGTTTTATCAAGACCACAGCATTTTGCTTTATTTTGGTTGGCCTGGGACATAGGGGAAAATATCAATTCATTATTGAAATTAACGAAAAAAAATTTCAAGAAACAAATTAATAGGCAGACTAAAGAGCCTGAGTATCTGGTTTATTTACCACAAAATAAATTAAAGAGAAGCCGACAATCCAGAAGTGAACCAACTCTTTATCAGGAAACAGTTCGTTATTTGGATATGGTTTTGCAAGGTTTAAATGATGATAACTTAATTTTCCCGTTCGGATACAGGCAGGCATTGAAAATATTTGATAGTGCAGTGAAAAAAAGTAACGCTAAATGTGAACCTAATAGCAATAAACCTTCATGGAAAGATCTAAGAAGCGGGATGGCTTGTTATCTTTTTTCTCAAGGATGGCATTCAGATGATATCAATTTAAGATTGGGACATACGATCAGTAGCAGGGAATTAGATGTTTATCTCAATTATATGGCTCAAGACAGGAAGCGGGCAAAGAAAATATTGTATAACAATAATCTTGAAGATGTTAAAAATGATTTAGAGGAAGCCCGGCAGCGTGAAAAACTCCACTCAAATAGGCTTGAGAGACAAAAAGAGGATATTGAGCAACAGAGAATGAAAATATTGAAACTTGAAAATACAATGAAGGATAAAGTGAAGTTTGATGATATAGCTCAAAATTTGTTTGAGAACGAAAAAGTCCAAGAAGCTCTTTTACAAGTCATGCTAAAAAAAGGGTTCGGAAAGCAGCTAATGGAGCTCGCTGATAAGTGATTTCACCTCCTTATTAACCCAATAATACCTTTTTCGATCCCTGCCCATCTCAGTCCCAACCAATTCCTTATCCATCAACTCCTTAAGAATATTTTTAGTGCTTATCCGTGAAAGACAGGGATTCAGGTTTGAGGATTTTATGCGAATCTCTTCCGAAGTACGTTTCACCAAATTTAACGATAGTGTTTTCAAAACAACATATCTTTGCCGGGGACTTGCCAATATCCATCCAATCAAATCATAATCTTTTTTGTTTTTTTGAGCAGGGATTGAAATCTTGAGCAGTCTTCTGGCTTTATTCGTCAAAACATATAGTTTACCCTTGTGGCCTTCAGGATTAAGGCATTCTATGATTCCTCGTTTCAAATAGGGTTTAAGATTGAATTTACCAATACCAAGTTCATTTTTAACTTGTGTTGGTGTTTTCGGAACAGAAAATGAAAAAAGAATTTGTTTGTTTTTTAATCGACTTATCCAGTCGGGCAGTTTCTGTTTCATCATTTATTAAAATGCTGGAGGCTAAATAAAAATCTTGTATAATAATGAGAACCGTTTTTTTATTTCTGTTTCCATCTTTCCATTTTATATGTTTATTGTCTGGAGATAGAAGAGTCTTATTGATTATATTGGATAAAATTCGCAGAAATAAATTTTAGAAAAAAGATACTCGGTCAAAGAAATAGGAATTTTAAAATAAAATAACTGGAAGCTGCAAGATATTGGGAATTTAATGTTTTTTCAGTTAATGGAATAATGTACTGAGGTAAAAGTTTTGTCGTGGATAAAAAATTTAATATGGGGAGAGGGATGGAGAAAGAGTGATAGTTTGCTGGTGAGAAAGGCGCAAAAAATTGATTGAGTTGATTAGATAGGTTAATGGTTTAAAATTAGGACTCGGGGATGATAAATTACAAATATAATATCAATTCGCATCAACTATCTTCTTAAAATCAGGATCATCCCAATATTCTTTAAACACTTCATCTTCAATAGCAATTCTTTTCGTAGTTGGATCAATTGTAATAACTTTTTTTAAATCAGAAAGCATTTTGCTTTTATTCTTTTTTTTAGCGAAACAGATTGAACGAGTAAATAAAAAACACGGGTTATTGGGTTCTCTTTTAACCATCTCATTGAAATCCTTTATAGCAGAATCTTGATTACCCGTAATGCTATAAGTAATACCACGATTTAGATAAGCATCGACATCGTTTGGGTTCAACTTGATTACCATTGAATAATCTTCAATAGCCAAAGCGTACTCACCTATTACACCATATGAATAACCACGCTTAGAATAAGCCTCGACGTTATCCGGATCTATAACAATTGCCATGGTAAAATCAATTATAGCTTGACCATATTCATTTTTTTGCATGTAAGCTTTGCCTCGATTAAAATATGCAAAATCGCAAGATGGATCTATCTTAGTAGCTACATTCCAGTCTTCAATGGCTGAGTCACACTTCCCTATTTTTAAATAAGCCATCCCACGATTTAGATAAGCATTGACATGGTTTGGCTTCAACTTGATTACCATTGAATAATCTTCAATAGCCAAAGCATGCTCACCCTTTATGTTATGTAAATAACCACGATTAGAATAAGCAAGACTATGATATGGATCTATCTTAATAGCTATATTATAATTTTCAAATGCCTGATCATATTCATCCATAATTAAATAAGTATAACCTCGATTTAGGTAATATACGGTGTTGCTTGGATCTAAATTGATTGCCTTGGTATAATCTTCAATAGCAGAATCGTGATTACCCTTATTATGAAATGCATTGCCACGATTTGAATAAGCGTCACTGTTTTTTGGATCTAAATTGATTGCCTTGGTATAATCTTCAATAGCAGAATCGTGATCACCCTTATTATCAAATGCATTGCCACGATTTGAATAAGCGTCACTGTTTTTTGGATCTAAATTGATTGCCTTGGTATAATCTTCAATAGCAGAATCATCTTTACTCTTTAACCGAAAAATAATGCCACGATTAATATAGCCCCAAGGTTTATTAGGGCTTAATTGTATCACTTTGTTGCAGATATTCAAAGCAGTATTGATATCTCCTTTATCGCGAAAATACAAACCTAAGTAATTTAATTCTGAAACCATTTTCTGATCAACAAATAGAGGTATCAATCTTTCCATATCATCTATCATCTTGTAATAATCTTTATCAGTAATAATTTCTGTAAAAAAGATTTCCCATGAAGAAATGCACCTATCATCAATTTCTATAAAACCAACATATTCTAATTCTGCTAATGCACTTTTTAAATTATCTTTATTTGATAGACCTTCTCTAAGATAAATAAAAATATCCTCAAAGAATTTGTAGTCGATAGATTCAAATAGTTCGTATAAAAGTTTTAAATAATATAGTACATGAAGACAATGCACTTTCTCTTCACTGGTTTTGTAATAATTATAATTTTTCTTCAAAGAAGAAAAATCCTTAATGAGTGATAATGGCGAATTTGTAATTTGGTATTTTATGGGTATTGAATTTTTAGTTGCTAATGTTTTGAGTTCACCTTCCAACCATGCAGAAATATGAATCTCTTCCAAATATTGGGTAATGGGTATATCGGGCAGTTTTTCAGGCCGTAAAGTTGCAATAACTATTACTTCATCAAAATTTGAAATAAGCTTTTCATACATCTTTTGAGTATTTTCATGGAAATAATGCAAATCATCAATAAACCATATTAGCCTCATATTTTTTTTATTGGTTAAAATATGAAATTTAAGTTTATCTATTTTAGGCAAGTAGCTTTGAAACAAAGAAAAAACATAATAGCCATTAAGACTTTTCAAAACTTCAAATGCTAAACGTGTTTTTCCTACTTTTGGAGGGCCTTGAATCAGTACACTCTTACCCTCATTAATTAGTTCTCTGATTAAAGATTCATAATTATGATCTTCTCTTATCAAATATTCTTTAAATTGCTTAGTATTTTTTACGTGAAATCCTTTCTGTGCGCTCAAAATATTCTGCTCCAAATCCTCCGTTCTGCACTCAAATCTAACATATTCCCGAAAATCGTTTGAGAAAAGAGAAACTGGTTTTTCGCTACCCGAAGATATTTTTATATTATTTTGGGTTTGGACAATACGCTTATCACTGCCCTTTGGCGGAGTAACATCATACCAAGAAACACTTTTCTCTGTTTCGAATTTAATATTTTTTTTTTCATAATCCCCTAACCATAAATATAATTCATTATCATCCTCATCTTTCTCTCGATGAATAAAAGCTTTAATAAAATCTTTGCGGGGATCAACATCATCTATTGTACCTGCTGTTTTATCTTTTCCTGTTTTATCTTTTCTTATACGGTAAATTTTAAATCCTGTCCCAGGGCCTAAACGTTTTTCTCTTTGAGTGAGCTCATACCAGAGACTTTTGCAAACTTTTCTGTATAAAGTAACATTCTTATCATAACATTCTATTAGATATTTCTCAGGGCACCTGCTACTTTTTCCTTCGCCTTTCCCGTGTGTATATTCTGCGATTAAATGGGCTAATCTATCATTAGCCGGTTGATTAAATACTACTAAATAAGGTTTAATTAGTGGATTAGATACATTGCTTTCTAAATCAGAAGCCCTAATAAAAAAACCATCTTTAAAAACAGTTATCTTA
>CAZDWF010000187.1:0-4960 GCA_964508895.1 uncultured Bacteroidales bacterium | reverse complement strand
CAGATGGTGAGTATTATAAACTGGCATGAACCATTGATGGTTCAGACAAGAAACCCGGAATTCCAAACCAATCCATGACCGGCTGTGCACAATGATGCCCTGTTCTTACAGCAACCCCATATTTATCAATTATCATTCCTGCATCATAAGGATGTATCTCCCCAATCAGAAATGAAATGATCCCGGTCTTATGATCTGAAGTTCCTATGATCCTGGTTCCTTCTATCTCAAGAAGCTTTTCAGTTCCGTATTTGAGAAGCTCATCTTCATGTTTGGCTATATTCCTGATGCCAATCTCATTAACAAATACAAGAGCTTCTTTTAAACCTAAGATTCCTTCTACATTGGGAGTTCCTGCTTCAAATTTAAAAGGTAATTCATTGTATGTTGTTCGGTTAAAAGTTACCTGGTCGACCATTTCTCCACCTCCCTGATAAGGAGGCATTTTCTCCAGCCATTTCTCTTTTCCATAAAGCACTCCACTTCCCATGGGGCCATAGATCTTATGTCCTGAAAAACAATAAAAATCACAATCCATATCCCTCACATCTACTTCAATATGAGATGCTCCCTGGGCTCCGTCAATAACTATAGGAATATCGTATTTACGCGCCTCATAAATTATTTCCTTTACAGGATTAATAGTTCCGATGGCATTGGATACATGTCCAACTGCAATTATCCTTGTTTTTTCATTCAGAAGTTTTTTATATTCTTCCAGAACGATTTCACCCTTATCGTTGATAGGAATAACCTTAAGTTTAGCCCCTTTTTTTTCACAGATCATCTGCCATGGAACAATATTGGAATGATGTTCCAGTACTGAAATAATCACTTCATCATCTTTAGACAGCAATATTTCTCCAAGGCTGTTAGCAATTAAATTTATTCCATCAGTAGTTCCTTTAGTAAAAATGATCTCCTCTTCTTTCGCTGCATTGATGAATTTCTTCACATATTCACGTGTGTCTTCAAAACTCTCTGTAGCTTCCTGGGAAAGGAAATGCATGCCCCTGTGAATATTACAGTTTTCATAGGAATAGTATTTTGTAATACGGTCAATCACTTGCCAGGGTTTCTGTGTGGTTGCTGCATTATCAAAGTAAACCAATGGCTTGCCATGGACTTTCCTTGTTAGGATTGGAAAAAAATTCCTGATCTTTTCTATTTCCTGAATCATATATGATGAATAGTGACACGTGATCTCGTCTCAAAAGAGATGACGGGTCTTGATTAAAACCTACATTAGACTTTGGTTATATCGATATCAAAGATAATCTCTTTGTTCGGACCTTCGCAATGTAATGCGCATGTTTCACAAACGTGCAATTCACCACGCAGACGCTGCTTGATCATATCATCAACCCTTACTTTCAATGCTTCAATTTTTATATGATTGATAACTTCCGCAACAAAAGCATACAGAAGTAAAAGACGGGCATTAGCTTCACATATTCCCCTGGCACGCAGATAGAACATGGCATCAGGATCAAGTTGTCCTACAGTTGCACCATGACTGCACTTTACATCATCGGCATAAATTTCCAGGAAAGGCTTAGCGTTTACCTTAGCGTTATCTGTCATCAGAATATTTTTATTAGTCTGATAGGCTTGTGTCTTTTGTGAATCTTTTCTTACCAGTACATGCCCGTTGAATACCGCACTTGCCTCTTCATCAACAATTCCTTTGAATAATTCATTACTGTAGCAATCCGGGCTTGCATGATCGACAAAAACCTGGTTGTCAACATGCTGCTTTTTGTCCATAAGGTAAACTCCCTGGATATCAGCACTCGCACCTTTTCCGTTAAGAGTTACATGGGTGTAATTTCTTATCAGGCCGCCATTCAAAGTTACAGCATTGGTTGTCAGATTACTATTTTCCTCCTGGTGAAAATATGTTGAGTTGATCAGTGATGAATCGTTATTCAGGTTCTGTAGTTTGTAATGATCAAGAGAAGCATTTTCACCAATATGTATTTCGCTTATTGAATTCTTGAAAATACTTTCCTGGTTGGTTGAGTCATCACAATGCACAAGGGTTAGTTGTGTGTTTTTTCCCATGATCACCAGGTTTCTTGTCTGAACCATCAATGGTTCATGCCAGTTTATAATACTCACCATCTGCACTGGTTTTTCAATGATCACATTATCCGGGACATACATAAAAAAGCCATCGGTGGCAAATGCTGTATTGAGAGCGGTGAAGCTTCCGTCGGCAGGACTGGCATATTTGCCGAAATATTTTTCGATGAGTTCAGGATATTTTTCCATTGCCTTTACCAGGCTTCCAATGATAACACCATTGGGTAATTCCTGTAAGGCTTTATCCTGATCCATATATCTTCCATTCAAAAGAGATATCTGATCAGTATCAAAGTCATGAATTTTGCATTTAAAAACATTGCTTATGTCTTGTCCTTCCTGTAGTGTTTCTGAAGCAATACTATAATCTTTATCTAAAACTTGTTTAAGATCGGTATTTTTCCAGCTCTCTAGTTTTTTATCAGGAAAACCATTTTTTTTGAATAGATCAATAGATTCCTGCCTCATTTTGCTTATTGCCGGAGTATCATTTTGAAAATACCTTTCTCTGTTATTTTCAAAGGTGCTTATGATCTTATTATATAGAAGTTTATCTTCTGTCATTTCAATTTCCGCTTATTAATTACACCTGTTCATGGCTTACTTCTTTTTTAATCCAGTCATAACCTTTTTCTTCTAGTTCCAGAGCAAGCTTCTTACCACCTGATTTTACTATTCGTCCGTTATAAAGTACATGAACATAATCAGGCACTATATAATCGAGTAATCTCTGGTAGTGGGTTATCACAACAAAGGCATTGTCTTTGGTTTTAAGTTTGTTAACACCATTGGCCACAACCTTAAGCGCATCAATATCAAGACCAGAATCGGTTTCATCCAGGATGGAAAGAGTAGGTTCCAGCATAGCCATCTGGAAAATTTCATTGCGTTTTTTTTCTCCTCCTGAAAAACCTTCATTTACAGATCTGTTTGTAAGCTTTGATTGTATTTCAACCAGTTTCTTCCTCTCATCCATTAGTTTCAGGAATTCACCAGCAGATAAAGGAGGTTTTCCGTTATATTCCCTGTGCTCATTAATGGCTGTCCTCATGAAATTGGTAATACTCACACCCGGAATTTCAACAGGATACTGGAATCCGAGAAAAATGCCTTTTAAAGATCTTTCCTCAGGGGACAGGTCCAGTATATTTTCACCTTTGAAAAGAACTCTTCCTTCAGTAACATTATACCCTTCTCTTCCTGCAATAGCCATTGCAAGAGTGCTTTTCCCTGTACCATTAGGCCCCATTATCGCATGAGTTTCCCCGGCTTTTACATCAAGGTTGAGTCCTTTGATGATCTCTTTACCGTGAATTGAGATGTGGAGGTTTTTTATTTGTAGTAGCATGCTTTTAAATTGTCGTGACGCGTGACGCGTAACGCGTGACGCGACAATTATTAATTATTAATTCTTTTCCTATCCAACGCTTCCTTCCAGGCTTATTGAAAGTAGCTTTTGAGCTTCCACTGCAAACTCCATAGGAAGCTTATTCAATACTTCTTTAGCATATCCGTTGACGATCAATCCGATCGCTTTTTCTGTATCTATACCTCTCTGGTTACAATAGAACATCTGGTCGTCACTGATCTTTGAAGTTGTTGCTTCATGCTCAACAATAGCAGATTTATTATGTGTATCTATGTATGGAAATGTATGGGCACCACATTGATCACCCAGTAATAATGAATCACATTGAGAGAAATTTCTTGCTTTTACAGCATTTTTTGTGATCTTAACAAGTCCTCTGTAGGAGTTATTACTCTTTCCTGCAGAAATACCTTTAGAGATAATAGTACTCTTTGTATTTTTTCCAATATGAACCATTTTAGATCCTGTATCAGCCTGCTGGTAATTATTTGTTACAGCAACTGAGTAAAACTCACCAGCAGAATTATCGCCTAACAGAATACAGCTGGGATATTTCCACGTAACTGCAGATCCTGTCTCCACCTGTGTCCAGGAGATCTTTGAATTAACTCCTTTACAGATCCCACGTTTGGTAACGAAATTATAAATACCTCCTTTACCATCTTTATCTCCGGGATACCAGTTTTGTACAGTTGAATATTTTACTTCTGCATTATCATGTGCAATAATTTCAACAATTGCTGCATGTAATTGGTTTTCATCTCTTTGGGGTGCAGTACAGCCTTCCATATAGCTTACATAGCTATCATCATCAGCAATAATAAGTGTTCTTTCGAATTGTCCTGTATTGGCAGCATTGATCCTGAAATAAGTTGAAAGTTCTACCGGGCAACGTACTCCTTTCGGGATATAGCAGAAAGACCCATCTGTAAATACAGCTGAGTTAAGAGCTGCGAAATAATTATCGGTATAAGGCACAACCGATCCCATGTATTTCTTAACCAATTCAGGATGATTTTGTAATGCTTCACTGAAAGAGCAGAAGATGATACCATATTTTTCTAATGTATCAGAAAAAGTTGTTTTTACAGAAACGCTATCCATTACTGCATCCACTGCAACTCCTGCCAGTTTTTTCTGTTCTTCAAGTGAGATGCCGAGTTTGTTAAAAGTGTCAAGAAGTTCGGGGTCAACTTCATCTATACTTTGAAGTTCCTTTTTCTTTTTTGGAGCAGCATAATAGATGATATCCTGGTAATCTACTTTTTTATAATTCAGGTGAGGCCAGTCGGGTTCTTTCATTTGTAGCCAATGCCTGTATGCTTTTAATCTGAATTCAAGTACAAAGTCAGGTTCATTTTTCTTTGCTGATATAAATCGGATAATGTCTTCATTAAGCCCTTTGGGGGCAGTCTCCATTTCTATATCTGTATAGAACCCATATTTGTAATCACTCTGCGTAACCTCATCCAGTATGTTATTCTGATCTTCCGGCATATCCTGTTT
>CAZDWF010000186.1:0-5034 GCA_964508895.1 uncultured Bacteroidales bacterium | reverse complement strand
CTGTAATGAGATTTCTCCAGTGGTTATGTGGAGTTTCAGGATAATAGAAAGGCTGATTGATCTTTTGTTTCATGTCAATCACTCTCCATATTCTTTTCTCCCACATTAAATCTGCTTTCCTGAATGGGGGATAGGGGACAGGTTTTGTATTTATATAACTACCACCATCCGCAAACAATCCATCCACAGGTGGTTCATTATTGTATACCTGAGCATCGGCAACAGAATGAATACCTATAAGAAGTATTATAATAGATAGGATTACACTTAATTTTTTCATGTTGTAACCTCCAGTTTATTTATTTTATTTCAAGGTTTATAGGGTTCAGGGTTCTAGTAGATCCGTCAGGGCTAGTTGCCTGAATATTTTCAAACAGAAATCGTTGATCTCTTCTTGCGTTACGTATTATGCTAATGACCTCATCATTGAATTGATTGCCTCTGACATTTTTTTGTACAAGGTCTCCACCAATTATAGTAATCATTTTAAAGCTGGTAACCGTAAAGTACAATTCAAATTCAAAATCTTTCAATTCAGGAATAATTGCATTAGCTGCAAGAAGTGTATTTTTCTCAATTTTTCCCTGTACCATGCTTGCAATTTCAGCAATTGGATCAGGTACTCTTTTTACACGGAATTCAGCAGATCCCATATCCATAGTTTGCCCTTGGTAAGTAGCAACTGCAGAAACCGTTGCTTTTCTTGCTCCTGTTGGAACTTCTACAAGCCAATTTCCAGGACTATTCGGATCAGTTTTAATTGAACCTGTTGAAATAGAAGGCCTGATCAATTCATTGGCAATACCAGGAACAGAAATAGAAACAGGATTTTCAACACCAATATAAAATACATTCATTTTTGTGGCTGCAACCGTTAATGATGGAGGAGCTACAATATATTCATGGTTGAAATGATAAGTTACCTCTTCACCCTGGGGATCTTTAATTTTGATAAGTCCTGCATATTTATGCATTCCTTCAGTATTAGAGCTCCATTGAAGATTAACTACACCATCTGTACCATCAATTCTTTCAGCACGATTAATATTTGCTGCTGTGATCTCATCTGCACCTCTAAGGATGTAGACTTCAGGATTTTGTTTAGTATCATAAGCAGCAACAAGAACTTCTGCTTCGTAATCCTGTCCTTTAAGGATATAGCTTGTTTTGGGTATTACCTTTGCATCTACTTCATCAAATTTGAAGTCAGTTATTGAGATCGCATCAAATAGCATATTTACAACGTCAAATTCAGCTGTTTGAACTTCAGCGATTAACTTATTTAAGATGGTAACATTAGCTGCAAGAATCGTATGGTAAAAATTATGCATTTCCCATGATTCAGTTACTCCATCTGCATTATAATATATACCGTCAGTTTCCAGGCCAATTTTAACCTGTTCTCTGTATGCCGTATCAATATAATTTATAATGTTGATTTTGTATTCTTCAATACTTTGTCTTAATTCTTTTGCTTTACCCCTTGTGATAAAATAATTTGTTGTGCGATCGAATTTATCTTTAGTAGGAACTGTTTCCAGATTGAGTATTAATTTGCTAATAGTTTTCTCGGCATCCATCGGATCCGGAACTTCTACAACATCAAAATAGTTTTCAACAACTTCTGTTGAATCATCAATTCGTTCAGACCACTTGACAATTTCAAACTTAATCTGTTCAATTTCCTGAATTAGATCATTTGAAACTTTTTTTGCTTCTATTGCTCTTTCCCAGTAAGGCCCGACTTTTTTGGGGCTGAGTTGGTATTGAAATTCAAATTGATTGTATGTGTTTTCTATTTTGTTCTTGAAAGTCTCATTCGTTGACTCCATACTTTCATTAACGACAAGGAATGCGTTGAGGATGTCCTTTGATACGTTAAGCGCCAGGAGCGCTGTGAGTACCAGGTACATCATCGCGATCATCTTTTGTCGTGGAGTTTCCTTATATCCAGCCATATATCAATTATTTTAATTGTTAAAACGATGATTAGTCACCAGTCATTATTGTTGGAGATTGACATTCATAGCTGAAAGCATATTTCCATATACCTTATTAAGGGCAGTAACTCTTTCAGTTAAATTGTCAAGCTCTTCCTGGAACTTCATGGTTTTGTCACTCGAAGCACTAATATTTGCCAGGAAATTACCAATAGTTTCCTGCAACTGATCAATAGATTCAACGTGCTTGCTGGATCCCTGTAATTGTAATTCAAATGCAGCATTAAGAGCAGCAAGGTTTTCTTTATATGCTTCAGTATTGACAACAGAAGCATTCAGATTTTCAAGATATTTTTCAAGTGTTTGTGCAACTTTCGATGATGACTCAGTATTCTGATTTGTAGCCTGAAGCTGAAGTTCATAAACGCTATTCAAGGCATTTAAATTATCAGAGATCCTTTTCATCTGTTCATTATATGCTTGACCGTCTACTGATGTTAAGTCTAATTGATCAGCATTTCTTGAGAGGATTTCGGTTGATTTTGAATAATGTTCAGAAAGTGTGTTTAAAGATTCTGAAGCTGCTTTAATATTACCTGTGAATTCATTAGAAGCGTTAAGTTCACTATCTACTGATTCTGCAGCTTTTGCATAAGAATCAGCAAGAACGTTTGCGCTTTCTGATGCACTTTTAATGCTAGTTGCATATTCTTCTGAAACGGTAGCATCTTTCGATAAAGCTTCAGATGTTCTTTTGTATGAACCTGTAAGTTCGCTGGCTGAATCAGAAGCGCCTCTGATATTATTAATATATTCTTCGGTTGCTAATGAGGCACCTGTTACATTAGATAATGATTTAGTATTTTCACTAAGATTATGCATGCCTTTACCAAGGGCACTTAATAATTCCTGATCAATTTTTGCTTTTTCAAGCATTTCATCAAGAGCTTCAGTTGGTTTTTTTGGAATTTCACCAGCTTCATGATACATCCCTGCTAGTTGAGGATATACAAGACTCCAGTCAGGTTCAACGTGAGGTGGTTCAAATGCCGAGAAGAAAAAGATTATTGCTTCGGTACCAAGACCTACAATAAGCATAATATCTGCTCCACCATAGTGGTTAATCTTAAATAAGGCACCTAAAATAACGAGTGCTGCACCCCATCCATATAATTTGGCCATAAAGTTTCTATAGCCTCTGCTTCTTACAAAATTGAATAAACCCATGATTTAACTATTAGTTTTTTTTCTGAGAATTGTGGTTTGACTTATAATTTCCGTTTAGTATATGTTTAGTTATAAATTTTAGATGCACGTGCTGGGTTATCATCTTTACTTCTTCCCAGGAATGGTTGAATACATCTAAATCCTATATAGCATTTTGCTGTGTCTTGATATTCGTATGCTCTGGTAGATACCTGTAAATAATAAGCTATATCTTTCCAGGAGCCACCACGTACAACTTTACGTTTCATGGCAGGAGGATCAGAATCCTTAGCATTGTAGGTATAGTTAGGGTTCATGTCCCATGTAAAGTTATATGATACAGGATCAAATGCACTATTGGTCCATTCAGCGACATTCCCTGCAATATCATACAATCCCCAATCATTTGGTGGATAGTGAGCAACGATCACTGTTCTGATACCACCATCATCGATATAATTTCCTCTTAGCGGTTTGAAGTTCGCAAGAAAACAGCCTTTGTCATTTCTGGTATAAGGACCTCCCCAGGGGAAAGGACTCATTTCATAGCCGCCTCTTGCTGCCCACTCCCATTCAGTTTCTGTAGGCAATCGGAACTCAGCTACCGCATGTTCTCCATTTTTGCCACGTAGAAAACCATTGCGGAGTTCTGTACGCCAAATACAGAAAGCTCTTGCCTGAAGCCAGTTAACGCCAACAGCAGGATAATGATCAAAAGCAGGATGCCAGAAATATTTTTCTGTCATGGGATCATTAAAAGAATAAGTGTAATCGTGTATCCAGACAAGAGTATCCGGATAAACATTAACAACTTCTTTTCTAACATATACTGATCTGTCTCTCATACCTTGAGGACGATTGGCATACATACCATCTTCGGCATTGCCGTCTACAGTATGATCTTTACTAGCAGCTGCTACAAGATCTACCCAGTAATATTCATAATATAATTTTCTGGTATCAACTTCTTTTCTTCTGAAATATCTCTCATGTTCCGGCAGATACATATCTTCCAGTGCGGCCTGGATATCAGGATCATCAGTATCCCAGGGGATATCTTCTTTCCAGTTAACTCTGGGCGGATCAATTATCACGCCTTTCTTTGTTTCTGTAAGAACAAAGGGTGGGTCAGTAATACCATTATCATATAACATCCATCTTGCGATTGAATCTCTTACCCAGTTCACAAATTGTCTGTACTCATTATTAGTAATTTCTGTTTCATCCATGAAGAAAGGTGATACAGAAACAGTTTTTGGCTGGTTTAAAGCGCCGTAAGTGATGTCCTGATCTCCTGTACCCATTGTAAAACTTCCCTGAGGAATAAATACCATTCCATATGGATCTGGTTGATAAAATCCTTTAGATTTCTTTCTGACACCGACGAGTTCTCCGTTGCCTGAGTTGCTGCAACTATCAAGGATCATTAGAATTGTTAAAGCTAAAAGTAAAAACGGTGTTCTTTTCATCATTATACTATTTGATTATCAACGTAACGATGTAATAAATTAAATATTTTGTTAAATGGCGTCAAAAATAAACATTCTCATTAAATAAAAAACAAAAAAGTTTGATTTTTATAAGAATCTGGTATTCTTGTAGCTTTTTCTTCCCTTTTCTGATTGTATCTTAAAACAATAATTCAACATAATTTCATGACTGCCGCCAGTTCTGGAAATGCCAAGTTTGGAGGTAGTTATATCATAAGAATAACCGAACTTAAAGTTTTTGATCGATAATCCTAATATCACACCAATTGCATCCTGCACTCTGTAATTCAACCCACCCCAGAATTTGTTGTTGTATTTGACCAGGGCAGCAATATCATATTGGACTGGGTGGATTTCTTGATCACACCGGAAAAGATTTCAAACCAATTGAACCATTC
>CAZDWF010000185.1:0-5048 GCA_964508895.1 uncultured Bacteroidales bacterium | reverse complement strand
TTCTTGTTTACCAGGTATACCCCTGAAAGTATTAATAAAATGAACAGAAGATAAATTAATTCAAAGCTTTCACCATCAATAAACCCCCACATCATAGCCACTATGGGTATTAAATATGTTACTGAAGCTGCAATTACAGGATTGCTTATTTTGATGAGTTTATTAAAAGCAAGTAATGCCAGTGCTGTACCAACTATTCCCAACAACCCAATATATATTATCCCTTTCCAGAATTCAGGATTATGTTCAATAGTATTCAGAAAGGGTGTTGCTGTAAATAAATATATCATTACAAATAATCCTGGAATAAAAAAACTAAAAGTGGTAATTGATATGACATCTATGTCTTTAAGGAAATATTTAATAAGGTTAACATTTGTTGCATAGCATATAGTGGCAATAATTATATACGAGGCATAACCAATATTGAACTGAAGGTCATTGCCTCCACTGATACTTGTTAACCCGACAGCCCCGCCGAGAGCAATAAATATTCCTGCAACATTATACCATTTTGATTTGAATCTGAAAAAGATCAGGGCGATCAGGAAAGTAAAAAGGGGTGTCATGGAATTTAAAATTCCTGCAAAATTTGAATCCAGGCCTTTCTGTGCATGAGCAAATAAAAATGCAGGAGCAATGCTCCCTGTCAAACCAATAAAGGTGATTAAAACAATCTTTTTGAATCCTAATTTTTTTAGCCTGATGATTGCAAACGGAATAAGAAAAATAAAGGCTATAACAATTCGCAAAGCACCCACCTCATTGGCAGAGAAATATAAAAGCCCCTTTTTGATAAGTATAAAAGAACTGCCCCAGATGAAGGCAAGTATTATTAAAATTGTCCAGGACAGAATAATATTTTTGCTCTTTGATTTCAATTGTAATTTATTTAAATGTTGTCCAAAAATAATTTTAAAATCAATATAGAAATCTTTGAAAAGATTAAAAAATCAACTTTTTTGACTTTTTTACTATTTTTTTTTGAATTATTATTTATTATATTTGCATAGATAATTTGAATATTAACCAAAAAATTACAGTTATGAAACGACCTTTCCTATTACTGGTATGCCTGTTTTTTATAGGTTTTACCTATTCTCAAACAATCGTTGATCTCTATGACAATGATTTCGATTCTTACACCCCTGGTGACTACATGGGCGTAGTTGATCCCGCCAACTGGGAGCCATGGGGTGGTGTTCCAGGTGCAAGTGATGATGCATTGGTTACCGATGCGGAGGCAAATACAGCTCCTAATTCTATTGTAGTAGATGAAGTTGGTGGTGCAACCGATGCCGTCTGGAAACTGGGAGACAAAACTTCTGGTGCTTATCAAGTTGGCTGGTACATGTATGTTCAAGCAGGTTTTGAAGGTTACTATAACTTCCAGAAAACCGAAATCCCAGGAACTGAATGGGCTTTCGAGATTTATTTTGTTGCAGGTACGGCTGAACTTGAAGTTGGTGGTACTGTAGTTGGTTCTTTCAATTATACCGAAGACTCATGGTTCTATATGGATCACTTTATCGACCTGGATATTGACTGGGCGGAAATGTATTTCGACGGAACACTCGTAGCTGGGTGGGCATGGTCAAACGGAGGATTATTGCAGCTTGGTGGTGTAGACTTCTATGCCGCATCTAACTGTGCCTACTATGTTGATGATGTTAACTATGATCAGATCTTCTCACCTCTTTATTGTGATGATTTCGATCAGTATACCGCAGGACAATGGATCGCTCAGGAAGATCCTGTTAACTGGGCTACCTGGGGTAATGCTCCGGGAACTCCCGAAGATGGTCTGATCAGCGATGCTCAGGCATTGTCAGCTCCTAATTCAATACTAGTTAACACTGATGGAGGATATACTGACCTCGTCTGGAAACTTGGTGATAAAACCAGTGGTTCTTTTGAAGTTGACTGGTATATGTATATTCCAGCAGGTGCTGCTGCATATTACAACTTCCAGAAAACAGAAACTCCCGGTACTGAATGGGCATGTGACCTATTCTTCTATACTGATGGCTCAGCAGAGTTCCAGATCGACCAAGCAGTAATAGCTACATTTAGCTATACTCAGGATACATGGTTCTATATGCACCATGTTATAGATCTTGATAATGACCTTGCAGAAGTCTATTATGATGGTACACTAATTCACTCATGGGCCTGGTCAAATGGTGGACTTCTTCAATTAGGTGGTGTTGACTATTACACTATTGATGATGACTATGAATATTATTTTGATGATGTGTGTTTTCTGCAAACAGGTGGTTCAAACGACCCTGCTATCGCAGTTACTCCTTCCATCTATCAGAAAATAGTTGAACAGGGAACTACTCAGGATGATGTTCTTAACATTGAAAATGTAGGCGGCGGTGATCTCATTTATGACATCGCAGTTGTTTACAATGTTACCAAAGATCAAACTGTTCTTCCTGATCCAAAACCATTAGGCAGAAAACTTCGTCCTTCAGACTTTGAAGCAGTTCCTACACATAGTACTTCTGCTCCTCCAACGGATGATGTTACTCTCCATTGGGATGGTGACAATGGAACAAGTATTGGCCTTACCAATCCTGGCGACTGGGAAGCTGCGGCTATGTTCCCTTCATCAATGATAGCTCAATATGCTGGAATGGATGTTTCTTATGTTGATGTTTATATCAACGATCCTGACCCAGCTGATGCATTTGAACTAAGAATTTATGGTATGGATAACGACATGGTGGCTGGTGCATTATTATACTCACAAGCATTTACTCCAATGCAAATGAGCTGGAATACTGTTACTCTTGATACTCCATTAGCTGTTGACGGACAAGACCTGTGGTTTGCTATCTGGGTAGACCAAACAACTCAAACTCACCCAATCGGTGCTGACTCTGGTCCTGCTGTACAATATGGTGATTATATCAAAACAGGAGCTGCATGGGGACATCTGTATCCAAGTATAGATGCTAACTGGAACATCCGTGCAACCCTCACCGGTACTGCACTTGGAAACTGGTTAACTGTTGATCCTTACGCAGGAACAGTAGCTGCAGGTGATATTGATCAATTAGATGTTACTTTCGACGCTACTAGCATGGCAGAAGGAACATATCAGGCTACTATCCACGTTCAGAGCAATGCAAATGCAACTCCATGTGTTCACGTTCCTGCAACTATGGTTGTAACTCCTGGAACTGGTCAAACTTCAGAATGTATCGACTTTGAAGGATTAACAGCCTGGACTCACGATCTCGACCCATGGATGGGACTTGATGTTGACGGTGGTGCAACCTGGGGTGCTTCAGATTTTGACTTCCCGGGAGAAGGTGATCCAATGGCATTCATTGCATTTAATCCTGCATTAACTACTCCACCAATGACTGGTGATCCTGCACTTCAACCACATAGTGGAGAGCAGTTTGGAGCTGACTTTGCTACAATGCCTCCTCCATTTAACGATGACTGGTTGATCTCACCACAGATATCACTTGGTTTAAATTCAGAGTTTAACTTCTGGGTTAAGTCATATACTGATGCTTATGGACTGGAGAAATATAACGTAGGTATTTCCACAACTGGAAATGCACCGGCTGACTTTACTATTCTGAATTCAGCTGTTCTCGAAGCTCCACTGGATTGGTTTAACGATTTTTATGATATTTCAGCATATGACTTACAGGATGTTTATCTTGCTGTTCAGTGTGTTACAGAAGATGCATTCATCTTTATGATTGACGATGTTTGCGTTAACTGGGAACCTGTTGGTGTTAATGAACTATTCGCTGAAGACTTTATAGTTTATCCTAACCCGGCTAACACTCACCTGAATATCGACGCTACTTCAGCTATTAAAGAGATCCGTGTATTTAACTACGTCGGACAATTAGTTGATAGTAAGCTTGTTGCTGACAGCTTCTATACTTTGAATACTTCAACGTATAAAGCTGGTATTTACTTTGTTCAGGTACAAACTGAAAAAGGTATCTCAACTAAGAAAGTTATCATTGAATAATAAATGATATAACCTCATGAAAAGGCGGCCATTGGTCGCCTTTTTTTTTACTCTGAGAATATCATATTATAATTGATATGATTCTATTGCTATACCTAAGTTATTTATTATATTTACAATAGTAATTTGAATATTAACCAATAATCATTATCATGAAACGATCTTTCCTGTTACTGTTATCTTTAATAATTTTGAGTTTCTTATATTCCCAATCACCTGTAGTAATATATGAGAACGATTTTGATTCGTACATACCTGGTGATCATCTTGGCATAATAGATCCGGGTAATTGGAAGACATGGAGCGGAGGTACGGGAACCAGTGAAGATGCAATGATCTCAGATGCCTTTGCAAATACTGCACCTAATTCTTTCAAGGTAGATGAAGTTGGTGGTCCAACTGATATTGTCTGGTTGCTTGGAGATAAAACAACCGGAGTATATCAGGTAAACTGGAATATGTATATTCCGTCTGGCTTTGATGCTTATTATAACTTCCAGAAATCTGAAATTCCGGGAACTGAATGGGCAGTTGAAGTTTATTACTATTCTGATGGAACTGCTGAAGTAATTGTTGATCAGTCTGTAGCTGCAACTTTTAACTACAATGTTGCTAAATGGATCAATATGGATCACATTATTGATCTTGACGACGATGTTGCAGAATTGTATTATGATGGTACATTGATTCATTCCTGGATATGGTCAAATTTTGGATTACTCAAGCTTGGTGGTGTTGACTTTTATGCCACTCAAAACGCAGTATATTATGTTGATGATGTGTGTTTTAGCTCTCTTGCAGTAGGTGTAAATGAAATTTCCACTGCTGAAGATTTCATCCTTTACCCTAACCCGGCTAACACTCACCTGAATATCAATGCTAATTCAGCTATTAAAGAAATCCACGTATATAATTACGTCGGACAATTAGTTGATAATAAACTGGCAGGTGATAGCTTCTATACTCTGAATACTATGACGTATAAAGCTGGTATTTACTTTGTTCAGGTACAAACTGAAAAAGGTATCTTAAGTAAGAA
>CAZDWF010000184.1:0-5106 GCA_964508895.1 uncultured Bacteroidales bacterium | reverse complement strand
ATGTCGATTTAGTTTGCTGCAATGCATTTAAGAGGACTGCTGAATTTGGGGAAGAGGATTTACAGCCTTTTTATGTATTCCCTTCAAAGAAGTTGGATAATTATTTTCAGGAACTTATTGAGCAAACTTTTATTATCACTTCTACTGTAATTGTGAAAAAGACTCTTTTGGAACAAGTCAGGTGGTTTAATGAAGGGCCAGAATTGTCAATTGGCGAAGATTATGATCTTTGGTTACGCTGTGCGATCGACTGTAGATTAACTTATTTGTCCGAACCTTTGATTATTTATAGAGATAATGTTAAGGAATCGATCCGCGGTACTGTTAGCAGGAGCCATTATTGGAAGGGAATGCTAAAAATATTTAATGATCTTAAAAATCTATTTTTATTAACAGGGAAAGTTGTTCCACCGATAATTAAAAAAAAAAATTAGATCAACTAAGTTGGAAATCGCAAAAGCATATTTTGGTTGGAATAGCGTGCCTATAATAGCAGCTCGGAAGCGGTATGGGTTACTGAAGCGAATCGTCCGTGGGCGTGGGGTTATCTTGCTTAATACCTTTCGCCAACAAAATAGTTTTAAACTTAACTCGGATGAACTTAAAGAATACGTGGAGAAAAACAAAGGAAAAATCAGGCTTCATCTCGGGTGTGGTGAAAAAGCATTTGATGGTTACATAAATATTGATTTTCCGCCAGCCAATCATAGCGTTCAAATCAGCGCACCGGCAAATTACTTTCATGATATCCGTACACTAAATTTTCCACCCGCCTCAATTGCTGAAATAAGACTGCATCATGTATTCGAACACTTTGATCGTCCAACGACTTTAAAATTGTTACTTAATTGGCATGTTTGGTTGATCGAGGGAGGAAAACTCATTATTGAAGTTCCTGATTTTAACAGATGTGCTATAAGATTGCTTAGTCCATTCAAGCCTTGGCGGAAAAAGGCAAGTACGATGCGGCATATCTTCGGATCTCATGAGGCAGACTGGGCATATCATTATGACGGATGGAATAAGCAGCGCCTCAGGTATACACTAAAGCAGCTTGGATTTTCGCACATTAAATTTGTCAACACCCGGTGGAATAAAACATTTAATATAAATGTCTCAGCCAGAAAAGAAACTTCATTATTAAAAAAAGAGTTGGAAATAAAGGCAATGGATTTATTAGAAGATTCTTTAATAGATCGCTCCGATTCGGAATGTAGAATTCTTGATATTTGGCAAAAGAATCTCATAAAATGAAAATATTGCATACTGTTGAATATTACCACCCAAATGTTGGAGGTGCACAAGAGGTTGTTAAACAAATTTCTGAACGACTCGTAAGGCAAGGGCATCAAATAACTGTAGCAACTAAAAAACTTAACGGTAGAAGATTCTCATCATTAAATGGAGTTCAGATTGTTGAATTCAATATCTCTGGGAATGCAGTAAGAGGCATGACTGGTGAATTAGAGAGGTATCATAATTTCTTGCGTGCAGGCGATTTCGATCTAATGATGAACTATGCAGCTCAACAATGGACGACTGATTTGGCTATTCCTATTTTAGAAGAATTGCCTTATAAAAAAGTCTTTATACCTTGTGGCTTCTCGGGCTTATATTGGAAAAAATATGTAAATTATTTTCGGAAAATGCCCGATTGGCTGCAGATGTATGACCACCTAGTATTTATGTCGAATGAGTACCGCGACATCCAACTCACGCGAAAACATGGAATCAAACATTATTCAATTATTCCCAATGGTGCAGGGGAAGATGAATTTTCCAATAATACAATAGATTTCAGACAAAAATATGGCATAGTCGATAGATTTCTTGTCTTGACTGTTGGTAATCACACTGGATTAAAGGGGCATTCTCTTGCAAACAAGGCTTTTCGTAAGGCTGATATTAAAGATGCCGTCCTGGTTATTATTGGAAATACAAAAGGTGTTCGTGGGTGCCAGTGGGAATGCAAAGTTAATAAAGTAATAACTTCAATTGGGAATAAAAAACAGAAAGAAGTGTTGCTACTTGACCTTCCGAGAGAATATGTTGTGTCAGCTTATTTGGCGGCTGATTTGTTTGTATTTGGATCGAATATCGAGTACTCACCGCTTGTTATTTTTGAAGCCATGGCTTCAAAAACTCCCTTCATCAGTACATGTTGTGGGAATGTGGATGAAATCATAAGGTGGGGTGAGGGAGGCTTGATTATTGATACAAAAAGCAAATCTGATGGATTAGTAAAAGGGAATATAAACGATATGGTTTCGAAGATAGAATATTTATATTATAATGGAGAAGAAAGGCAAAAACTTGCTTTTTCGGGGTATAGCGCTTGGAAAGAGCAATTCACGTGGGAAAAGATTACAGATTTATATGAAAAACTTTATCTGCGATTAATAAGATAATACGGACACAAAATACCAGAGGAAACCAAGACATAATAGTGAAAAAGTATAGTTCCCTATATTGGGTTGATAACCATCCTAATATAAAAAAATCATTAAAAACAATCTATAATAAGGTACGTTCTTGTTACTACACGATTAAATATTATAGTATTCTCGCCTTCACTAAAAGAAAATTTATCAGAGGAAATGACCTTAATCTACACTTAGGTTCCGGTTTGGTTAGGATTCCCGGTTGGATTAATGTGGATGCTCAAATAACATCCTCTGTTGATGTTGCTGATGATGTGTCGAAACTTAGAAAATTTTCTGATAATTGTGCTTGTTCTATTTATGCCAGTCATGTCCTAGAGCATTTCTCACATAAAGAAATTCCTTTGATTTTGCAACGTTGGTACAATGTTCTAACACCTGGTGGTGAAATTCGTATTTCAGTGCCTGATATGGATAGAATTGTAAAAATTTACTATAAAAATTGGGAACACTTTCAAACCGTACCGAATACACCATGGATTGGCTTAATTTGGGGGGGGCAATTAGATAAATACGATTTTCATAAGACCGGATTTAATAAATGCTGGCTGTCCTATTTGTTAAAAGGAGTTGGATTTATTGATATTGAAGAATATCCACATGAACCTCATTTTTTAGAAATACAAGACGGTTCGTTGGCAAAAGAGCCCTTTGGCGATTTCATTTCATTGAATATTAAAGCAAGGAAGCCCTTCAAATGAGGATATTTTACGCTGCCGATAATACTCCCAATTCCCTAATTCCATCTTCCCGACTTTGGTATAATAACCTATATCTACCACTTGTGGATCTTGGACATGAAGTGATTGAATTCGATTACGATCTTAGCACTCATTTCAGATATTTGGATATTACAGTTCAATCTATAAAAGCTTTTGTAAAGGAGAATCGGCCAAAGTTGGAGCAAGCACTTATAGAGCAAATACGTAGAGAACATCGAAAGAAACCGATTGATCTATTTTTTAGCTATTTTTACTCGGCGTGTGCTTCACCTGAGATAATTGAAGAAATAAAATCCATGGGAATTGTAACAATGAATTGGTATTGTAATGCGTCGTACCAATTTCACCTGATTGAAGACATAGCGCCTGCGTACAACTATTGTTTGGTACCGGAGAAATTCCGTTTAAAGGACTACCGGCGTATTGGAGCAAATCCCATATATTGTCAAGAAGCCGCGAATCCCAATATATACAAACCGTACGAAGTTCCTTTCGAATATGATGTAACATTTGTAGGTCAAAAATACGGGGACCGGGCAGGCTATATCCGTCATCTATTAGATGAAGGTATAGACACTCGTGTGTGGGGTCAAGGATGGATTCAACCAGCATTCGATGGATCAATCATCAAAAAAGTATTCAACAAAAACCGACTACGCGAACTTACAACTCTTGAAGGTTTACAAACACTACCCCGGAAGATACATTCGAAAGTATGTAAACGCTTGGATAACACAACTGTTCCATCAGAGTGCTGTGGGCCGTCACTAGAAGACGATGAATATATTAGAATGTATAGCAGGAGCCGTGTTAATTTAGGCTTCTCTGCCTGTGGAGAAACTCATAGGTCAGGGCAACGAATACTTCAGATACGGCTGCGCGATTTCGAAGGGCCAATGTGCGGATCTTTCTATATGGTGGAATACTTGGAAGAGCTTGAAGAATTTTATGAGATCGGCAAGGAGATTATCTGTTACTACAACAAGGAAGATTTGGCGGACAAAGTTAAGTTTTATCTCATGCATGACGCTGAACGCGATAAAATACGCAAAGCAGGATGGCGCAGAGCAGTTTCAGAACATACGTGGCAAAAGAGATTTCAAACTGTTTTCAGGAAAGTTGGACTTGATAAACGATAGGTCCTAATATACACTCACATTTCTTATATACTGCTGTATAAAAAGACACCTTATTGGCTGAAGTAAATCAACAATAAAATCCATTCTCCCAAAAACAGCTAAGTGCGAATAGAAAAAACTATGTCAATCACAATTGGAGTCCCTACATTAAACAGAAGCAAGAATGTTGCACTACTCTTAACATGTATATCACATTCTTCGGTTTATCCTGACAAAATTATTGTTTGTGACCAAAGTGGTGACGATTATACAAAACTTGCGGTGGAGAAAAGCAAGCGATACCTGCAACAGGTCGAAATCACCTATATAAGAAGCGAACTAAAAAGCTTGGTTAATTCAAGGAATATTATTATCGACAATACAGATACTACTTACTTGATCATGGTTGACGATGATGCCATAATACCCCATGATTTTATTGGAAACCTTAAGAGAAGGTTACGGCCGAATGTAAAAGCAATGAATATACGCCTCATAGAATCAAGGCAATATGGTAAGCTTTTTTCAAATTATAGAGATTTTGCGGATAATATAAGGAGAATAACAAATCATATAGATCAGTTTTCAATAGGAGAAAGAATAATTCAGCTCGCGAATTATATAACCCTTAATAACTGCTACAGGCGAGAGCAGATGAGATTTAATAGGATAATGAGGGTTAATGGTGATTATGGATGTAGAAAGAACATTAAAGGTGAGGTGTTAAGCGGCTTCACAATATTAAAAGATGAGGTTTATTCGAAGTTCCGGTTCGATGAAAAATCTTGTCATTTTACAAATTATTTCTTTTGAGGACCAGCCATC
>CAZDWF010000183.1:0-5111 GCA_964508895.1 uncultured Bacteroidales bacterium | reverse complement strand
GAACCTAATTTCTTCACTTTCTTTTCATCCAGTACACGTAATAACTTAGCCTGTTGATTTAAAGGCATATCTCCAATCTCATCCAGGAAAAGGGTTCCATTATTAGCGATCTCAAACCAACCACTTTTATCTGCATCAGCACCTGTGAATGCCCCTTTTTTATGTCCAAAAAATTCACTCTCAAATAATGTTTCAGGAATAGCAGAGCAATTTACAGTATAAAAGAATTCATCTTTCCTGTTACTTAAATAATGAATCCCCCTGGCAACAAGCTCTTTTCCCGTGCCACTTTCTCCTGAAATTAATACAGTGGTATTTTCTACATGAGCGACCTTGGTCATTATTTCAATAATATTCTTCATTAAGATACTCTGACCGATGAGCTTGTGCCCGATATTATCATGCAATTCCTGGGAAACAAAAGTGTATTGCTTTTCAATCTTTTTCAGTTTATCATTTAATTCGACAAATCTTTTGGTACGTTCTATTGCATTATTTATATCAATTAGTCTGAATGGTTTAGGGAAATAATCTGCAGCACCCAACCTCATCGCTTCTATCACGCTGTTCATATCACCATGGCCGGAAATCATTATCACCTCAATCTTAGGATATTCTGCTTTGATTTTTGCAAGAAACTGCAAGCCATCCATTTCCGGAAGTTTGATATCCAGTATTATAATATCTATCTCGTTGTTTTCAAGGGTATTAAGAGCTAATGATGGGGCTTTAGCTTTGTAAACTGAAAATTTTCTTTCAATAAGAAACTCTTCAATTTCATTTCTTACTCTTTCTTCGTCATCAAGTATGAGAATGTTTAAATTTTTCATCAGTTGATAGCTATTATGATTTATATAGGGGTGCAGAGATTATCATTCGGGTGAACACATTAACTTCACTTTCAACTTTTATCTCTCCTTTCATTTCCTTAATGATGCCATAAATGATTGATAAGCCTAGTCCTGTCCCCACCTCAGCTTTCTTTGTAGTAAAGAAAGGGTCAAAAATATTATCGCGTATTTTTTCAGAAATACCAATGCCATTGTCTTCAATCGTTATAAAAGTATTACCATCATTAACTGATGATTTGATAGTGATCATCTTTTGATAATCACTATTTTCGATTGAATTCAGTTTCTCATCCACAGCAAATTTCGCATTCGAGAGAAGGTTCAGCACAACCTGTTCCAGTTTATATTTATTCCCAATAGTGTAGCAATCCTCTTCTGTTGTTTCTATTGAGAGTAGTATGTTGTGGTTTTTATATTGAGATGTAATCAGTGACAATGCATTATAGATAACATCATTAACAGAAACTTTTTCAAATTTCTCTGCTTGTTGGTCACGGGAGAATATTCGAATATGTTCAATAATATTACGGATCCTGGAAATATCCTGGAAAAGTGAATCAAATTTTCTATTTATATAATCCTCTGAAAGCTCATCCTTTGAATACTTATACATGATATTATCCAGGCCCATTGAGATACTGCCAAGAGGCTGATTGATCTCATGAGCCATACCAGCAGCAAGTTCACCTAATGATTCGAGTTTTGATTTCTGAATGAGAAGATGCTGTTGCCGCTTTATTTTTTCCAGCTCCTCCTTAACCCTTTGTTCAAGGTTTCTGTTTAACTTTCTCAGTTTTTCTGCATTTTCCTTTCTTTCTGTAATATCTGTTAGAAATGTTAATACACCTTGTTCACCTTCCCAGCTGATAAGGTTGGCTTTAAGCTCAAACCAGCGATCCTCTCCTTTTTTGTTGATAAATTTAATATCATATCTTTCTTCAACATTTTCCCCTTTTAGCCTCCTCATATGATTTTCCATCACCATATTTTTATAATCAGGATGCAGGAAATCTGTGAAGTTTTTGCCTATAGTATCTTTTGGCAAGTATCCTGTCATTTCAAATAATTTAGGATTGATGAATTTCACCAAGCCATTGACTGATAATAATATACCATCATTTGCATTCTCGAATATCTGTCTGTATTTTTCTTCACTTTCCCGCAGCATTTGTTCAATCTGTGACCTTTCCATAATCTCACTTTGAAGGTCAACAGTTCTTTGATTGATTCTCGACTCAAGCTCATTGTTTAGCTTAAGAAGCTCAACTTCTACTTTTTTTCTATGGATTGCTGCTCCCATAATATCAGCAGCAGCCATAAGTGCATTGATTTCACCTTCTGTCCACTCCCTTTCATATTCACATTCATCAAAACCAATAAATCCCCACCAGTTAGTGTATACGAATATCGGGACTATAGCCAGGCTTTTTATATGCTGGCTGTTAAGTGCTTCATGCTCTGATTCAGGGAAGTCTTTAACTTTCCCATAAATAGGTTTTCCTTTATTTAAGGTGTTGATCCATCGTCCAAAACCACTCTCATTGAAGTAAACTCCTTGTAATTCCTCATTGTTTATCTGTTTAGTAATTCCTTTTGCTGTCCACTCAAATTGTTGATTAGTATAGATCTCACCTTTTTTGTCAATTGCATTCTGAAAAATATAAACACGACTTACATTTGCCGACTGCCCAAGTCTTTTCAGTACATTATTAATACTTTTATCACCATAATTGAATTTCAGGAATTGTTCTGCAGCAAAGCTTACAGAACGCATGATCTCATCTCCATGCTTTAGTGCTGATTCTGCTTCTTTTCTTTTGTCTTCCTGTTCCTTTAATGTCTTTTCCAGGATGATCTCATTAATCACCTGTTTAATGATGGTGTTGAATTTATCTTTACTTACAGGTTTAATGAGGAAGCCCTTTACTCCATATTCAATGGCTTGAAGAAAATATTTCGATTCCACAAATGAAGTAACGATGACTATTCTGGCATAATTACTCTTTCTTTTTATTTTATTAATGAGGTCGTATCCGTTTATATCAGGAAGATTGATCTCTGTAATAATTATTTCCGGATTATGTTTGCTGAACAACTTAAGAGCCTCGTTGCCATTATTGCAATGATAAATAATATCTACATATTTTTCCAGCAATACAGCAACAGTAGATTCCTTTAAACTGGAATTTTCAACAACCAAAGCTGAGATTAATTGTTTGTTCATTGGATTTGCTACATTAAGAATTACGATGCTTGTGTAAATTTAATACTTTTCGTTAAACAAACTCATAACTCAAAAATCATAAAACTCAAATTTTAAATTCCAAGCAAATCACAAATCACAATAATTAAATTACAAACATGCAAAAGCTAGCATTTTGCACTTTTGGAATTTGCTTTTTGGAATTTGCTTGGAATTTATAACTTTGAATTTGATTATTCTCCGCAGGAGCCTATTGATGCTGTGGACGCAGAAGATCATTAATTGTTTTAACAGGATTGAAGGTTGTGATCGGAACTTCAACGAAAATAGTATTCCAGTCCGACATAGCTCCATTCCATAAACCAGGTAATTCCAGGGCTTTAAGATCTTTCCCGTCTTTAGATTTTATCGAGATAAATCCAGTATTTGGATCAACAAAGTTCTTTAACCTGAATGCTTTTCCTTTATAATCCCTTACGGCACAAACGAGGTCTACAGGATTAAAATGTGTTGAAGAATTCAGAATATCATGTTGCTCTTTATTATTTTTGTTGACCTGGGAACTCTCGACTATCTGCAAGGTCTTTTCACCATTATCATTAAGTACCCAGAAAGGTCCGCCTCCAGGCTCGCCTTCATTTTTCACCATGCCACAAACCCTGACAGGCCTGTTTAATTTGTTTTCAATCCACTGGAATTGTTTTTCGAGTTCAAGTCCGTCGAAATCATCAGGGAACCCAATAAAAAGCTCCTCTTCCATGAATTTTCTTATGTCACAGATATCATTCTCATTGAATTCTCCATTATCAATCTTCTCCAGGTGATCAAAAACTTTTTCCTGCAGACTTAATAAAACTCCACCTATAAGTTTTTTATATGTGTATGTGTCTGGTTTCAGATGGTCGGGGACAATATTGTCGATATTCTTAATAAAGATTATATCGCCCTTTAAATCATTAAGGTTTACAATCAGCGCTCCATGCCCTGCAGGTCTGAAAAGCATACTGCCATCAGAATTCCTGAAAGCTTTATTTTCCATGTCAACAGCCAGGGTGTCAGTAGATGGTTTCTGTATTGAATAATTCACTTCGTATTTTACACTAAATTCTTCCTCGTATCTGCTTTTTAATTCATCCACCTCTTTTCTGAATAGTTCAAGATGCTCAGGTGATACCGTGAAATGAACAGAAACTGTATTGTCAGCTGTGCGGCTGTAGAATGCTCCTTCAACCAGGTGTTCTTCAATAGCCAGCCTTGAGTAATTCGTATATCTGTGAAATTTAAGTAAACCCTTTGGGAGCTTACCATAATTCAGGCCATAAGCTTCAAGAAGGTTATCAACAATGGTTTTATAATCTTTATTATTGAATACAGTTTCAATATCTTTATCCTTTTCCGAAAGGAGTTCTTTAAGATCATTGTAAAATGCAAAATTCTTAAGTCCTGTCAGAAATTTATATATGGAATTAAATGATTTATCTGCATCAATTTTAGCTTGATCCTCAGGAGTGTTTTTGTATTCATCAGAAAAGCTAAATAAACCTTTAAACATCCTGGTGGCAGCCCCTGATGCAGGAACGAACTTAAGCAGCTCATGAGACAATGATCTTTCTTCAAAAAGATGTATGAAATTTGCAATCTCGTCATCACTATATTGAAGTATTCCGTTTCCTGGGCGTGCGGAATCAACAAGTTTTAAGAATGGAAAACCATGTATGAAATTTCTTGTCTGTTTTTCAACTTCATTTTTAACTATTCCCTTATCTGCCAGCTGTTTTAAATCACTCTTGGTAAATTCCATCAGATATAATTTTAGGCAAAAATATAAATTATGTAATTACAAATTTCTTTTAGTACGAATTTATACTAAATGATGCTTTATTTTGAAAAAAGTTTTAACTTTGCAGCGAATTTTTGCCCAGGTGGCGGAACTGGTAGACGCGCATGGTTGAGGGCCATGTAACCTTTTGGTTGTGCAAGTTCGATTCTTGTTCTGGGCACCCTCGTAAATTGTCAGTTGTCAATTTTTAATGTTCAATTTTATTTACAATTTGAAC
>CAZDWF010000182.1:0-5128 GCA_964508895.1 uncultured Bacteroidales bacterium | reverse complement strand
TCAAGCCGGGAGATGAATTTAAAAGCGTGGATCCCATACTGGAAGATGTTTATTTCTATACATTATCCTCACATTCTTAATAACATACATAAATCAGCAAACCATGTTTTACAATATCTTTTTACTCGAATTTAAAAAGAATCTGAAAAGTCCTGCTTTTTACATTTTTTTCGCAATATTTTTTACTTCCATTTTTCTTTTTACACTTATAACTGATCCTTATAACCAATTTGTGGGCATAGCACATGGAAAAGAATGGCATAATGCACCAATCATTATTGCTCAAATTCTGTTACGGATGGGAGTTTTTGGTTTATTATTTACTATGGTACTGATAGGGAGGTCGGTAACCAAAGATTTCGAAAGCAATATACATGAACTCATTTTTACCAGACCAATTAGTAAAATACAATATCTGGGTGGTCGTTTTGCAGGTGGTTTTTTATCAAACCTATTACTGTTTGTCGGAATAGTCCTCGCTTTTGAAATCGGCATCTTATTTTTAGATAGTTCTTATTCAGGTCCTTTTCAGTTTGGATCTTACCTTCTTCCTGTAATATTTCTAATAATTCCCAACCTTTTATTGATGGGAGCTATAATGTTCGGACTTGCTACCATTACAAGGAAGATGACAGCAACTTATATAGCAGGTATAGCTTTTCTGGCAATTTATGCAATTATTGGGGTAATGCTTCACAGGATGGATAATGAAACGCTGAAGGTATTGCTTGACCCTTTTGGGATTACTGCCTTAAGTTTGTATACTCAATACTGGACAGTATCAGACATGAATACTTTACTGATGCCCCTGAATTCAATATTTATTCTCAACAGGGTAATCTTCCTGGTATTAAGTATAGGAATTTTATGGTATACTTATAAAAAATTCGAATTTACTGCATTCCTGGAAAAGAAGAGAAAGCGACTTGCCGTTATTTCTGAAAACACAGAACTTATAGATTATCAAATACAGGAACCTGCAATATCTTACGACAGGAAAAAACTATTTTCGTTTTCACAGTGTTTAAGCGTTTCATGGCTAGATTTTAAGAAGATTGTGAAACATCCTGCCTTTCTGATCCTTACTGCACTTGCACTTGCAGAGATAGTTGCTAATTTCAGGGGGTCACTGGGGAATCAAGCAGGATACAGATATCCGTTTACTGCCTGGTATCTTGGACAAACAATGCATATATGGATATATATGCTGCCAATGACCATCTTTTTCGGTGGGATGCTTGTATGGAAAGAAAAGGATTATCGCACTGATGAGATCATTAATACCCTGCCAATTCCAAACTGGTTCAGTTACATTAACAAACTGATGACATTGGTTGGTATATATATACTTTATCTAATCCTTACAATTGTTGCAGGGGTGTTTACACAGTTATTTGTTTATAATTTCACCAATATTGAACTTGGACTGTATTTCACACAGCTATTTGGTGTTGATTTCTTTATTTTCCTGCATATAGCTATTATAGTACTGTTTATTCAAAACCTCAGTCCGAATAAGTATGTTGGATTTTTCTGGTCAGCATTGTTTTTTGCAGCAGATCTGATAATTTTTGCAGCCCTTAATTTCGACAATTATTTATTGAGATATGGCAGGGTTCCTGATTTTATATATACAAATCTGAATGGTTTCGGACATTATGCGCAGAGTATTATATGGTATAATATTTACTGGTTGTTTTTTGGCGCTATTATAGCATGGATCACTATTTTATTATGGAAACGATCTAATGAAAATTCTATAATGATCCGGATAAAATATGCTTACTCAAGTATAACAAAAAATCAGATTAGCGGAATCTTTATACTGCTGATTATGTTTATGATTACAGGACTATTCATTGGATATAATAAATACATTCTAAACCCTTATATTTCAGATTATGACTTGCGTGAATTCGCTGCCAACTATGAGAAGAAATTCTCAAGATTTATGAATGAAAATCAACCTACTATTCTCGATATCAATTTAAAAGTTGATCTCTATCCTGAAGAAAGAATAGCAAATATTGAAGGAGAATATATGCTGTTTAACAGACATTCACAGGCCATAAGTGAAATTTATATAAATCTGAATGACTGGAATATTTCCAATCTTACTCCTTTTGAATTTGACAGGGCATTTTCAAAAAAACTCCATGCAAAAGAATTTGGTTTCAGGATAATTGAATTGGATGAACCATTGCTAGCAGGGGATACTATGATAATGAGTTTTAAATACGACATTATCGCAAGAGGCTTTTCAGAAAATCAACCCAAAAATGAGCTGGTTGAAAATGGGACATGTTTGCCTCTTACCAGTTTCTCTACTGACTATTTCCCGACAATTGGCTATAATGTAAATAATGAGCTGGTAAGAGATATGTATAGAAATGATTTTGAGCTACCAGAAAAAGCAGATGCTCCTAAATTGGCAGAAGCTGATGTAACAACCCCTATGGTGGACATAAGCAGGCCTGATTATGAAGCTGTGATAAGTACATCGGGAGATCAAATAGTGATATCAGGAGGAAGGCTTATAAATAAATGGCAGGATGGAGGAAGAAATTATTTTCAATTTAAAACCGATACCATCATCGAGAATGAGATCCCTATAGTTTCAGGAATGTATGATGTTGCTAAGGAGCATTATAAAGGGGTGGATATTGAAGTTTACTATCATCCTGAACACAATTATAACCTGAGCAGCATAATCAATGGCTTGAAGGACTCTTATGATTATGGTAATACATTTTTCTCGGAGTATCCATACAGAGACCTTAGAATAGTAGAAGTCCCTGATTATATGACAGCAGGTGGTGCCCGCCATTTCCCTACAACTTTTATATGGAGAGAATCGACAGGATTAACAACACGATATGAAGAAGGTGATATTGATATTGTGTATGGTATAGCCGCTCATGAAAATGCTCATCACTGGTGGGCAGGAATAGTGACACCTGCATATGCAGAGGGAGCATTTGTATTGACAGAAACTATATGCCAGTATGTTATGGGCATCCTAACTGAGAAAAAATTTGGAGATAAAATCGGAGTTGATTATAATAAGCGTGAAATGAATTCTTATTTAAGACGACGAAAAAAAGATATGGAAGGGGAGAAGTCGTTGATTGAATCTTCGCCACGACAGTCATATCTGGGTTATAAGAAAAGTACAGTAGTTATGAATGCTTTACAGGATTACATTGGAGAAGATTCAGTGGGGATAGCCCTGGGCAGGATCGTTGACAGATTTGGTTATCGTCTGGATACTTTTGCAGTGTCTACAGACCTTGTAAATGAATTTTATAAGGTGGCACCGGATACTATGCATTACCTCGTTGAAGACCTCTTTGAGAAAATTACATTATATGAGAATAAGATTCATGGAGCCACTTACAAAGAACTTGACAATGGTCAATTTCTTGTCGAATTGGACCTGGAAACAGCTAAATATTATGCAGACAGTGTCGGTAATCAAAGCCAGGCTTCTATGAAAGATTATATTTACGTTGGATTGCTGGATGAAGATGGAGATGCTTTTTATTACAATAAGCATAAATTTTCTAAACAAAATAGTAAGATTCAGATTGTGACAGATCAAATTCCTGCTGAAGCAGGCATAGATCCATTTCTTATTTTGATTGATCGGGAGATGGATGATAATGTTTGTGAAGTGGAATTGAAAAGTGAGGAATAAAAAAAATAGGTAGTAAGAAGTGGGTGCTAAAGGGAAGCAGAAATTGCTTTGAGATATAGATTTTGAGGGTTGAATGTTGATGCAGCACAAATTTCTCATTAAGAACAAGGAATATTTGTAATACAAGAATGGCCGATAATTAATATTATGTTAAATCCAATTTCTATAATAAATAGGGACACCCTAATCGAATGCCCCTATCTTTATGTTTTACTATGAACTACAATTTAATTACTTCTTCAGTCTTTCATTTACAGATTTCAGCTCATCATTCATTTTCAGAATAATATATATCTTATGCAAAGCTTCGAGAGGATCAGTAAATTGCGGATCTATCTCATAAGATCTCTCAAGATATGGATAAGCTTTTGTAAGATAATCATCAGCCTTTGTCTTCAACTCATTATATTTAGCTGTTTCATCAAGTGGTATCGAATTTGCTTCCTCTAATAAATCCCCGGCAAGGTTATTATATAAAGCTCCCAAACCATAATTACCATCATAATTATTCGAGTCTATTTCTATAGCTTTATTGTAATTTTCTAATGCCATATCTATGTCTCCGAGTTTTTCATAATTCTGACCTGCAACACTGTAGAATTGTGGGTTATTAGGATTGTATGCAATAGCTTTCTGAATGCTTTCTATAACTTTCTCAGAATTCTTTTGAGCAAGATAAAGGTTTATCTGGCTTATAAGCATATCATTATCATTTGGATAAATCTCAAGACCCTTTGATAAATATTCTATAGCAGAAGCAGTATCCTTTTCATCTATATAAACGAGATATAACGTGCTATAAACTATTGGAGTATGAGCGTCAGATGCCGACATATTACCAAAGACTTCTTTTGTTTTCTCATAGTTCTTTCCATTATAATATGCCAGACCGGCATTCTGATGAGCTATGGTGTCGTAAACCCCAAATCTTTGACTTACAGAGAATGTTTTTATAAAGTACTCCCCTGCTTTATCGTAATTACCTAAGTTCCATTGCATAGCAGCTTCATTAAAGTACTGGGGGCCAATAACTTTGAAGGAATAATTGACATCGTCGGTATAATCACCTCTTGTATCCAGTTCCTGAGTTTTAACCAGTGACTCATAGGCTCTGTCGAGGGCTTCAGGAAATTGTGCATTTAAAGCTGAATCACCTTTCACATAAGCATTGATATAGATCTTTGATCTGTAATACCACGTTTTGGCATCATGCATAGTTTTTTCATGAGTAATTGTGGGTTCAATATACTCTATAGCTTTTGCATAGTCTTCATCATTAAGATAATTCCATGCAGTTGTCCTCTTAACTTTTTGTCCAAAGCTAATTAGTACAACGAATGTCATTAAAATTAGCAAAGCAAATTTTTTCATAGTAAATACTTTTATTTTATATAAACGAAGTTTTCTTTTAGCAGGCAAATATAAATTCAC
>CAZDWF010000181.1:0-5191 GCA_964508895.1 uncultured Bacteroidales bacterium | reverse complement strand
ATATACATCATACAACAAAAAGTAGGCTTCTGATCTGTACCTTTTCAGCCAAAATCTATTCGACAAGGCATAATAACTCTGAGAGTATCCTTTCATCGAATAATTGGACAGTGCTGAGTCTATGATCTCCAATCCTTTATTATATAGAATTATCGCACTATCGAATTTTCCTTCCCTCATTAATAGTTTTCCCCGCTTCAGCCAATTAGTGGTAAATGTGGAAAACACATCTTTGTTTTTTGTTTGGTTTTGAATGACCTGTTTTAAATGATATGCAGCTAATTTATCCATATCATTTTGGTCGTAATTGTAATATGCATGAAAAAGGTTTGAGTTTATATACGCTTTAGAATTATCATCAATGATTTGCGATTTCAATCCGGAATTTAGCCAATATACTGCACTGTCTAACAAAGAATTATCAGGTGATTCATAGTATTGACTGAGGTATATCAGACCGAAAGTATTGCAAAATTCAGGGTTTGGGTCATGTTCAGCATGTGAAATGGCAAGTTCATTGTAAAAAATGGCAGAATCGTATTCTCCTTTCCACATATAATATCTTGAGATATTATTATAACGATAACTTATGTATTTCAATGAATCTAATTGTTTGCTAAGCCTTATTGCCTTCTTTTGATAATTAACAGCCGACTGGAACCTTCCTGCAAAATTATTTATCCAGGCCAGTGTATTATAGAGTTCAACCAACGCAATCGAAGGATCCTGTTGTTCATAAATTCTCAATGCCTTTAGATAGTTTATTATAGCCGGGAAAAGACTGTCTTTTGTAATATAGCTTTTTCCCGCTACAAAGTATCCATCCGCCAATCCTTTTTGATAATCCAGGCTATCAGACATTCTGATTGTCCATTCAGAAAGTCTTTTGCAACTGTCCGGGTAATCTTTGGCAATACTGAAAGCGATCCTGTTGGTTGAATCTATATCCTTCGTTATTTGCCCTTGTGAAATTAAAGGCATAAAGAACATTGTAATCGGTAGGAGTAACTTTAGTTTCAATTGATTTGGTAATAAAATGAATAATAAAGATACAAAATAGAATTCACTTCAAATTGGACATTTTTTTGAGGGTATGGCGAATGACTATTTTCAAAATATTTTACTGTCAAACATTTCACAGTGATTTTTATAGTCATTTTTACAATGCTGTTTTTATAACCACTGATAATCAATTAGATAGAAAATAAGGGTGGTCTTGGTGGGCCCACAACAGAAAACCTCATAACTTATTGATTATGAGGTTTTTGTTTTCAAAGGTAATGATTTATTATAAGAAAGCAACTTTATAAAATCTTTATAATTTTTCCACTTTCAACTAGATTACAAGCCTGTATATAATAGAAATAAATCCCAGTTGGAAATCCCCGTGAATTCCATTGAACTTTTTGCAATCCTTCAGGTTGTTGTTGATCGATTACCTTTACAATTTGGCCTTGTGAGTTAAAAATTGATATCCGCACCTTAGAATTTTGATCAAGTGAATATGAAAAGGTTGATGTCGAAATAACTGGATTCGGATAAATTAGCACATTG
Source organism: uncultured Bacteroidales bacterium (assembly GCA_964508895.1). Classification (GTDB taxonomy): domain Bacteria; phylum Bacteroidota; class Bacteroidia; order Bacteroidales; family B18-G4; genus M55B132. Next base: position 3,637 of record CAZDWF010000181.1, on the reverse strand, counting down.
AAATTGTTGTTCTGAATTTCTATTTCAGTTTCCCCAACAAAACCACCATTATCAGTTCTTAAGATAGTACCAAACATACCCGCAGTCCAGCCTGTATTAAGGTCTACAAAACAAACAGTTTGCAACTGATGATCTATTCCACTGAATTGTTCATGCCATGTTTGTCCACCATCCTCCGTATTCAGGATCACATTGCTTGTCGTCCAATATGGACCGGATGGGTGTTTTAGGCCACCAACCGCCCATCCTAAGTTTTCATCTGCAAAAAATACACTCCATAAATTATAATCCGTACCACTAAATTGATATTCCCAGGATTCTCCTCCATTGGATGTATGGACTATACTTCCTCCATACCCAACTGCACAGCCGTTTTCAATGTCAGAAAAGTGAATACTGAATAGTGCAGTCCAATTTGTAGAATACTGTACTTCCCAAGTATTTCCCCCATCAATAGTATGGAGAATTTGTCCATGGAAAGGATTGCTGGTGTACCCAGCTATCCATCCATTATTTTCGTCTACGAAAATTATACTGTTTAATAAGTGTGTGTATGTACCTTGATCTTGAATGATCCAGTTTGTTCCACCATCTCCTGTGTACAAAATTAAATCTCCGCCAACCACCCATCCATGATTCTGGTCAATGAAACAAACACTCCATAAAATTTGTGTTGTATTGTACTGTATTTCCCATGTACTTCCCCCATCCTGGGTGTGCAAAATAATATTATATCCAACAGCCCATCCGTTCTCTGAGTCAACAAAACAAACACTGTTCAATGTGGAATTTGTACCACTATTTTGTGATTCCCAGTTCATCCCTCCATCATCAGTATGGAGTATATTCCCCCAATTGCCTACGGCCCATCCATCATTATCATCAATGAAATCGATGCAATTAATATGTTCTGTTATTCCGTCAAAATACATATTCCATTGAGCACCACTATCTTCAGTTGACAGCATTACACCAAATTGACCCACAATGCAGCCGTTATCAGGAGTTACAAAACAGATACAATTCAATGACTTATTAAATTCTTGGATATATTCCTCCCAAGAATTTCCTCCATCATGGGTAAAGAAAATTTGACCAAGGAAATCTTCTCCTGTTCCAATAGCCCATCCGTTGTCAATGTCCGTAAACCAAAATCTTTTCAGTCCTGACATAGAAGTATCCTGAACCATCCAGCTGGCTCCACCATCCTGAGTATTTACTATCATTTTCGAACTCAGTGCCCAACCATTATTTTGATCGACAAATTGAATATCCATAAGATTTTCTGAGGTAGAATACTGCTCTTGCCAGTTGCTGCCTCCGTTTTCCGTATACATGATAACGCCATCTCCTGAAACCCAGCCAATATCCTGATCTTGGAAGTAAACACTTCTCACATGCGATGAGGGAGTATCCTGAAGCACCCAAGTCTCTCCACCATCAATTGTCCCAAGGATAATCTCGTATCCAACGGCCCAACCGTGATAAGCATCTACAAAATATACATCACTTAGATTATTTGTATCTACAAGTTGCTCAATCCAATTATTTCCTCCGTCAGTGGTATGAAGTATAATACCGTGTCCACTAACATTGGTGCTGCCTACTATCCATCCATTTAATTCATCCGCAAAGGATAACCCGTGTAGATCTCTAGTTGTTTCACTATATAATATTTCCCAGGTGTTACCTCCATCAAAGGTGCGAATTATTGTCCCTGTTTCACCAACTGCCCAACCCATATCTTCATTTATAAATTGAATATCATGTAAATCATTCCCCTGGGGTTTTGGATTTTGCCATTCCCATTGTGAAAATAAAGTTTGTGTTAATAGCTGGCAAATTATTAGAAAAGATAACTTAGTCATGACTTCCTCCTGTTTTATTCCAAAATTAACATCTAAGGGTGGCTTAAGTCTAACACTAGTGTCTTAATCTATAACACATATGTCGCATAGTGTACAATGAACTTAAAAAGGGAATGACTCAGGGAGATTATTATTAATGAAATATTACAGGGATTACTTTTTGATCCGTGAATCAATGTAATCTGATGGTAATACACCAAATTGATCTTTGAAAGACCTTGCAAAATAAGATAAGTTATTAAATCCAACCTCAAAAGCTATCTCAGAGATATTTCCACTTTGTTTATCAATAAGAGATGCTGCTTTTTTTAATCTTAAAGATCTGACGAAAGCAGTAGGAGAAAGATTAATAAGAGCCGTCAGTTTACGATGTAATTGAGAACGACTCATACCCACTAATTTCCCTAATTCTTCAATGTTGAAATCGGGATCAGACATATGTTCGTTAACAATTTTTTGAGTCCTGTCAAGGAATTTCTCATCCATAGAAAAGACCCTATTACCTATGGATTGCGTTTCAGTTTCTAACTCTAAACCTATTTCCCTGATAAAATGCTCGCGAAGTTTCTTACGCTGTTCGATAAGGTTACTCGCTCTTACAATCAGCTCATGATGATTAAAAGGTTTATATAAATAATCATCTGCACCCGTTTCCAGTCCCTGGATTTTACTTTCTTCGGATGCCCGTGCAGTAAGGAGAACGATAGGAATATGGCTAGTTCGTTCATCTGTTTTAAGCTTCTCACACATCATGAATCCATCCATCTGGGGCATCATAACGTCACTTATAACTAAATCAGGAATCAGTTCAATAGCTTTCACTAATCCCTCTTCTCCATTATGAGCCTCAATAATAGAATAGTATTCATCCAGGTAACTTCTGATATATGTTCTAAGGTCTGTGTTGTCCTCAACAAGGAGAAGAAGAGGTTTTAAATTAGTATCCTTTTCAGAAGAAGGTCCTATGATTATTTCTTCCTGAATATCCAAGTCATGTAATGAATGACTGAAAATAACCGGTTCTTTTTTTTCTACAATAGTATCTTCCAAGATGTGCTTTTTACCAAGCAAAAGTTTTACAGTAAATGTCGTTCCCTTTCCTGATTCACTTTCTACTGTGATTTCTCCGTGATGCAATTCAATAAGGTCTTTTGTTAATGCTAAACCAATCCCTGTTCCCTCATAATCCCTTGAATAGGAATCATCCGCCTGGTAAAAGCGATCAAAAATATGTGGAAGTTTATCGGCTGGAATACCTGATCCGGAATTGAAGATGGAGATGACAAGCTTTGGATCTTTTCTATCAATTTTAACAATAACATTTCCTCCTTCTGGAGTAAATTTGAATGCATTTGAAAACAAGTTATAAAGTATAGTCTCTAATTTCTCCTGATCTGTATATACCAGGATTTCACTTTTATCATAATAAAAATCAAAGCCTATTTGCTTTTGTTTTGCCAGTGACTCAAAGGATTGTACATAATTGTTAACGAGTGATATAATATTCAATTCTGATGCCCGTAACTTCATGTACCCCGATTCAATCTTGGACAGGCTTAATAGCTGGTTTATCAATTGCTGTAAACGTTTGGCGTTTCGCTGCATCATTTCTATATCTCTTGTTGCCTCCCTTGATACCATAGTTTTTAGTTTCTCAATTGGTCCAAGAATGAGGGTTAATGGAGTTCTGAACTCATGAGAAATGTTAGCGAAGAATCGGGATTTCATACTATCTAGCTCTTTCAACTTATCAGCTTCTACCTTTTCTA
>CAZDWF010000180.1:0-5234 GCA_964508895.1 uncultured Bacteroidales bacterium | reverse complement strand
CCTATTCCAAGAGATCCGGTTGCCCCTTTTTCAGGTTTCATATAAGGAGTTCCAAATCCAGAGTTCTCTGATGCTGAATGCCAGTTGGTCGGGTCGTATGAGCTTCTGTTGGGATTGATACGTTCAAGACTTACTCCATCAGTAAAGTTAAGCAAGGGAAAATGCATATCTTCATTATAGTAAAGCTGATTAACACGATTACTATACTGATCTTTCAGTATGATGGTACCATCTGAATTTTTAAGTTCAGGGAAGTCTTGCAGTTCAATAAAAGCCTCCGGGTTTTCAGTATAATAGCAGGAATGGACCCCTGAAATGTCATCGCTAAGCACAAGATAATCATCCGGAAATAGATTGAGACAATCATTACCTAAATTCATGGATGTAAAAATAGTATCCGGTGGATCAGGTGGTGTTTGCCTGACATATTCAAGGGCATATCCTGCAATATTTATAATTCGCTTAGATCGGTTATATAATTCAATAAACTCGCTACATCCGGTCAAAGGATGAAAGAGTATTTCATTTATAATAATATCGTTCTCGCAGGCTGAATCCGGAATGCCAAAAACAAAGGTTGCAGAAGCATTCCATTGGGTAAAATTGCAATTCATAACTGTATCATTTAAACTAAGTTCGTATTGATTTCCTACTTGGAGAGGAGTGGCGAATTGAAGAATTATGCTCTGGCAATTATCACTGTCAATCCAAACTGTATCAGGAAATAAAAAATGCTCATCAATCATGTATAATCCAGTGTTGAGGATAGATAAAGAATCCATCATCTGTGAAAAATAAACTTCGAAATGCTGATGATCAATGCTGCAGATATTTTCTATATATAGATCACATCCAGTATTATCAAAAACCGAGTTTTGCTGTCCTGGTGTGCCACCATTTCCATCCGTGGATGATAGCCAGTTTTCTTTGATCAGGCAAGGATTATCAGGATTTATCATTTCGAGCGACCATCCTCCGTCTGATTTGTCGTTATCCACCCAGGATGCTAAGTATTCTATGCTGTGAATATTATTTCCCATGTTATTTTTTAGTTTAATCATTGCCCCGGAATTAGGTAAACTCAACGAGCTGATACCAATTGATAAACCAAATAATTCAAACAATATCTCATTGCCTTCTTTTGTCAATATCAAATATTCACCACTACCTATCTCAAAATTTGGTAAAATGACTTCATTATTATTTATGCCTATACTCCAGTTTTGTAAATTCACAGTATAGGCGCTATTGTTATATAACTCTAAATATTCAATTTCAGGAATGCCAACAGAGGGAGTTGGATCAGCCATTATTTCATTAATCACCACATCGTATTCCTCAGCCTTATAATAAGTGAATGTTATCAGAGTATCATTCATAATATTTCCTGACAGATCATCTATTTCTTTAATTTCCAGGATATGATTGGTGGAATTGTAAAGTTCATTTTCAAGGCTAAGCTTAGCTATTTGTGGATTCTCATCTGAAAGGATCACAAATAATGGGTTTTGAGAATTATTGATCCTGTAGTTCAGTTCATTTTCTGCTGAAACCCTTACTATATATTCAGAAAATTCAACTTCAATATCTTTTGGTGATACTCCTGTAACAGATATTATTTCAGGAGGGCTGGTATCTTGGGTCTGTGCTCCAGCATACACATCATCAAAGTAAAACTTACTGCTATTACTAACAGTATACTGACAATAAAATCCAAAATATCCATTCATAACCTGAATGGGCTCATAGCCGGAGGCTTCCCACTCATAATAGGAGCCTCCTGTTGGATCAACATATAATTTCCAATTACCATTAGAACAGACAGCCTTAATGGAAATAATAAAAGAACTTGAAACCAATGCGTTTGTTCCTCTGCATATTGAAGTAATATTTCCCCCTTGCTGGGAAAACAATTCCACAGCATCATTTGATCCCGATTCACCCAACTGAATAAAATATCCTTTTAATGGAGAAGATAGATTGGAATTATCAGACCAGAGATATATCCTTGAAAAATTATTTCCTGAAGGACTAAATTTCTGTTTTACCCATATCCTCCACTCCATATCATCTTCAATGCGATGAGCTGTTGTAAGCCATGCCATTCCTTCTTTATCATCATCAAGTTGAAGTTGATACTCATTATTCACCATGAACACAGTATCACATCCTGTCCAGGAAGGGTAATAAATAAAGTCACCATCCTGGAAACTATCACTTAGTTGTGCTAATAATTGAACAGGAATACATAATAAATAGATAAATATTCTATTCATTTTAATACATTTGTCTTTGCTTATTAATACTTTTAACATCAATTTGTCCCTATGAAAATTGCAATAATTGGTGCAACCGGACTTGTTGGCAAAGAAATTCTTCAGGTATTGCAAGAAAGCCGGGTGTTTCACGAAATAGAAATTTTTCCGGTGGCTTCTTCAAAATCGTATGGAAAAGAGATTTTTTTCAAAGAAAAGCCATATTATATCAACAGCTTCACGGAATGTATCGATGCAAATCCTGATATAGCCATTTTTTCTGCAGGAGCGGAAACATCATTGCAATGGGCAGAAAAATTCACAGAAAACAATGTTTTTGTGATCGATAACTCTTCAGCTTGGAGGATGAAAGATGGAATTCCCCTTATTGTTCCTGAAATCAATGGAAGTATATTAAGCAAGAAGACTTATCTCATTGCAAACCCTAATTGCTCAACCATTCAAATGGTTGTTGCACTTGCACCTTTGCATAAAAAATACAAGATCAGACGTGTTGTGGTTTCCACATATCAATCTGTTTCAGGAAGTGGTTATAAAGCTATTGAGCAATTGGATAGCGAGAGAAAAGGAGAAAAAGCAGAAATGGTTTATCCACATCCTATCGATCTGAATGTATTACCACATGGTGGTAATTTTAATGATAAAGGATATACTTCGGAAGAGCTTAAATTATTAAATGAAACCCGTAAGATACTTGCAGATGATAGTGTTCAGATAACATCTACTGTTGTGAGGGTTCCTATAAAAGTAGGACATTCAGAAGCTATAAATGTAGAATTTGAAAATGATTATGACCTGGATGAGGTAAGAAATATTCTTGAAAATACTGAAGGCATTATTGTTAATGACGATCCAGTGAACCATAAGTATCCTATGCCTGTTTATTGTGAAGGAAAGGATGAGGTATTTGTGGGCAGACTTCGTCGCGACTTTTCAAACCCCAACTCATTGAATATGTGGGTTGTTGCAGATAATCTAAGAAAAGGAGCAGCGACGAATACAGTGCAGATAGCAGAATATTTAGTAAAGAATAGATTAGTATAATTAAATAGCTAACAATGCTAACGGCTGACAGCTGACAGTTATATATTCACTGTTCACTTGTCATAATAAAAGAGATGAAGGTTTACAGAAAGATAAAAGAATTTAGGGAAATAAAGAATCCGGTTGTTACAGTTGGAACCTTTGATGGTGTTCATGTTGGTCACCAAAAGATCTTCAACAAGATGAAAGAACTGGCCAATGTAGTGAATGGAGAAACAGTTGTGGTCACTTTTCATCCACATCCTCGGTTGATAATACATTCTAATGGTAAGCTTCTTAAATTTATCAACACAGAAGATAAGAAGTTCGCCCTAATTGAAAAATTAGGAATTGATCACTTGATAATTATTAATTTTACCAAAGAATTTGCCAAAAACTCCTCCGGAGATTTTGTAAAAAGCATTTTAGTTGATAAAGTGGGTGTTAAAAATCTTGTAATTGGTTATGATCATCATTTTGGCAAAAACAGGGAAGGAAGCTTTGAGAACCTTAAGGCGATGGGTACTAAATATGGGTTTGATGTCGAAGAAGTTCCAGCTCAATATGTGCATAATATAGCAGTAAGCTCCACTCAGATCAGAAATGCCCTTAAACTGGGAAAGGTATTCCTGGCTAATGAAATGCTCGGATATGAGTATTCAATCACAGGAAAAGTAGTTCCAGGGAAAAAAATAGGAAGAGGAATAGGGTTTCCAACTGCCAATATTGAAATACAAGATGAATACAAACTGATTTCTGCTGTTGGTGTATATTCCTCCAGGGTTATTGTTGATGGCAAAACCTACCATGGCATGGCAAATATTGGCTATCGTCCTACTGTTGACCATGGAGACCTTACCATCGAAGTTCATATTTTTGATTTCGATAAGGATATTTACGGACAAACCATTACCATTTCATTTGTTGAAAGGATAAGGGATGAGATTAAGTTTGAGAGTTTGGATGCATTGAAAGAGCAATTGCAAATAGACAGAGATGAGGTTTTAAATAAATTTTCCAGGGCTGACAGCTAATCCTTTAACCCCTCAATCCCCTAATCCTCCAAACATCGTATCTTTGTATTATGATAAAATCCCTGAATAAACTTCTTTTTGTAATACTATTAATCATCATTTCATCTTGTAATCCCGGTCGTATTTATGAAAAACATATCAAGCTAAAAGATTATGCATGGGACAAGCAGGAAACTTTTACATTTACTTTTGAAGTAGAAGATATTAGTGCCTCTTATGATATATACATCGCTATTCGACATGCTCATATTTATCCCTATAAAAATCTATTGGTCAGTTCTGTTATGACCACTCCTTCCGGTGAAAAAAGATATACAGATTATGATCTTATGATCAAAGACAAAAATGGGGATTTCCTGGGCGATGGGATGGGAGATCTCTGGGATATAACTATTCCTGTTCGAAAAAACTTTAGGTTTCATGAAAAAGGAAAATGTACTATTGAATTTGAGAACAGGATGTCGAAGGTGAGGACACCGGCAATCATGGAAGTAGGGCTTATTGTTGAAGCTGCAAGGTAATGTATCTCACAGATGTACTCAGATGAAACTCAGATTTTCACAGATTAACATAAAAATTGTAAGCTGATAATATAATTAACATTTATATATTAAATCTATAAATTTCTGGGGTAACTAATTAATATCTTTGTTCTATGGCAGCAAAAAAGTATTATGTGGTTTGGAAAGGAATTATACCGGGCATATATTCCTCTTGGACAGATTGCAAAAAACAGATTGATGGTTTTGAAGGAGCCCAATATAAATCATTCAAAACCAAAGAACTCGCAGAAAAAGCTTTTGATGGTAGTTACCATGATTTCCAAGGTATTGATACACGTATACTTGAAAGGACTGATGAACAAAAAGCTATATACGGTGATCCCGAATGGTCAAGTATA
>CAZDWF010000179.1:0-5303 GCA_964508895.1 uncultured Bacteroidales bacterium | reverse complement strand
CAGATGCCGGATGGCGGATATCTTGCTTACTCCTTCCATTACTGCAAGCAGGGAGCAGAGCCATAAGCTTAAGTCATTATTAATTGTTAATCCTATTTGATAAGTTTCTGAACAAATCAAAGTTCGTTTTCATATATTTGGCCACTTATTAATCCACTGAATAGCATGAAAAAAAGAGGTTTTGATAATGAGAAATATCTCGAAGAACAAACCGCTGAAATTTTAAACAGAGTAAAGAGATTCAATAATAAACTATATCTGGAATTTGGTGGCAAAATACTTTTTGATTATCATGCCTCACGTGTTTTACCTGGTTTCGATCCAAATGTTAAAATGCGCCTCCTGCAAAAGCTTAAAGATAAAATTGATGTTATTCTATGCATTTATGCAGGAGATATTGAACGAAAAAAAGTAAGAGCAGATTTTGGTATCACCTACGATACTGATTCCCTCAAAATGATTGATGACTACAAGGAATGGGGTGTTGATATTAATGCTGTTGTGATCACTCGTTATTTAGGCCAGCCATCTGCCAAAGCCTTTAAAAACAAATTGGAACGCAGGGGAATTAAAGTCTATACACATAGCTTCACTAAAGGTTATCCCACAAATGTTGATCTTATTGTAAGTGATGAAGGTTATGGTGCAAACGAATATATCCCAACCACAAAACCTATTGTTATTGTCACTGCACCAGGCCCCGGAAGTGGAAAACTTGCTACTTGTCTGGGTCAGTTATATCATGAATATAAAAAAGGGAATGAAGCGGGGTACGCAAAGTTTGAAACTTTCCCTATTTGGAATCTTCCCTTAAGCCACAAGGTAAATGTTGCTTATGAGGCAGCAACTGTTGATCTCAAAGACATAAATCTTATCGATCCACATCATATGGAAGCGTATAAGGAATCAACGGTAAATTACAATAGAGATATTGAAGCATTTCCTTTGCTGAGGAAAATCATTGAGAAAATTACGGGAGAGGAGTCCTTTTATAAATCCCCAACAGATATGGGAGTGAACAGGGCAGGATTTGGTATTATTGATGATCGGAGAATACAGGAGGCTGCACACCAGGAAATCATTCGCAGGTACTTCAGATGTGGCAACGAATATGTAATGGGTTTTGTTGATAAAGAAATACTTGAATTATCTGAACGCATTATGCAAAAAGTTGATGGTAATATTTTCGATAGAGCTGTTGTTAAGCCTGCCAGGGACGCAGCTGAGGAAGCCAGGGAATGTGGAAAAGGAAATGATGGAATATATTGTGGTGCTGCAATAGAACTGAAGGATGGAATAATTATTACAGGAAAAAATTCTCAGCTTTTACATGCAGGATCAAGCCTTGTCTTGAATGCATGCAAGCATCTTGCCGGCATTCCTGATAAATTACATCTGATACCGGAAAATGTCATTGCATCACTGAAGATCCTGAAAAAAGATGTTCTTCAGGGAAAAATGATTAGTCTCGACCTTGAAGAAACACTAATTGCACTTGCTATTAGCGCGAATTCAAATCCTGCAGCTGAAATGGCTGTGAAAAGTCTCAAAGAACTTAGAGGCTGCGAAGTACATATGACACATATTCCTACACCAGGAGATGAGGCTGGACTGAGGAAACTGGGAGTGAATCCCACTTCAGATCCTAAATTTTCATCTAAGAATTTATTCATAACCTAAAATCACATTTTGAGGGCCTGAAAAAGAAGTTGATATTGATTGATTAAAAAATCCTGAAAATCATTGCATTTTTTGAATATTGAATTACATTTGTAAAATAATACCTGAAGGTAGTATTTTATGGATTTCAGCAAAACATCAAAATACGCATTAAGAATTATGGGCCACATGGCTCATAGGGATAAGGATTTATTCTCAGCTAAAGAATTGCAGCAGAAGCTTAATATTCCTGATAAATACCTGAGGCGTTTATTAACAGAGTTGTCAAAAAACGACTTGATCAAAAGTATTCAGGGAAGAAATGGCGGTTATATTCTTGGAAGGGATTTAAAAAAGATATACATCTCTGACATTGTTGATGTTTTTGAAACTACTGATATTGTCAACTCCTGTGTTTTAGGTTATGAGGAGTGTGCATTTGATAGAAATTGCTCAATGCATCACGTGTTGGATGAGGTAAAGGAAAAATTGAGGAAAGCCCTGACTACAACATCACTGGATGATATTATGAGAAACTAGTAAATATTTTTTAATCATATATACTACAACGGTAGTATTAAATAAATCAAAAAAACGGAGGAAATATGGTTGATTCAACAACAGTTTTATATGGTCAAACCATACTGTACACCATCTACGCCATAGTCATATTGCTGGTTATGGGCTGGTTTGGTTACAGGGTAACGACCAAGGGTAAAGGGAGCGTGGTGAAACCTGCGATCTTTTATTCATTTGTAGTCTTTCTAACAGTTATAGGTGTGGCATTACACATTGTCACCTATAATACAATTCCATGGGTGGCTTCAGATCTTAACAGGTATGATCTGCACACCGACAAGGTCTTCAATATTACCGTTGAAGATCATGAGTTTAAGCTACCTGAAGAAAAACTTATCATTCAAACAGATGATAAAGTTATGTTCAGCGTCATTTCCAATGATCTGACCTATGGTTTCGGATTGTTCAGAGAAGACAATTCTATGTTATTCCAGATGCAGGTTGTACCTGGTCATCCGAACGACATTTACTGGCATTTTGTGAACCCTGGTGTTTATACTATTCGATCTACAGAGTATTCAGGTCCAAAGGGTGCTCAAATGATAATTAAAGATGTTGTAATTGTCAGGGACTAATCCCTTTTATCATATTGTTGAAATTTAAAAAATGAAAACATGAGTTATATAAATACTTTATTAAATGGTGAGCAGGGATTATTCAAACCTAAAACCCTGACACCCATGCAGAAGTTAACGCTACGATTTGTGGTCGTGGGACTTTTGTATTATGCACTGGCACTTATTGAAGGTATGATAATGAGGGTATATCAGATTGAGCCAATAGCTGCCATGGATCCTGAACATTATTTTGCCATGCTAACCGCCCATCCCCTGGTAGGGATATTTGGTTCAACATACTTACTTGTTTTTGGAGCTTTTCTGTTCCTTGTTCCATTCCTGATGAAGAAACCACTGTGGAGCTTCAAGCTTGCAAACTGGACTTTCCTTCTTATTACATTTGGAACCCTGGTATTCTGGATTACAGGATTTATTTCACATTACGCTCCACTTTATACTTTATACTGGCCTCTTCCTGCTGACTTTACACAGTTCAATCCATGGGGTGGTGCTTTTTTCATCCTGGGTATTGCATTTGTAATGTTAGGATCAGTGTTCTTTGTTATTAATGTTTTTAAAACCATTACTTACACTCCCGAAGGATGGGAAAAACAGCCGGGAAGAAAGCTTCTTGCTTCAGCACTTGGTGTAAGTGGTGCTGAAAATATATTCAAAAGGAATAAAAGGGAACATCTGGTTTCATTACCTGTAGCAGCTATTGCAAGAGGAACTGTTGACGTTGCTCTCAATTCAGGAATCATTCTTTTTACCGGTGTACTTATACTGGTTTATATGGTAGGCGCAATTATTGGGTATAATTTAGATGATACTGCAGTTGATGCTTTGCTATACAAGAATTGGTTTTGGTGGGGACTTGATCTTATTGCCGACGGATTTGTTCTAATATTTGTTGCAGGAACCTGGTATCTGCTTGCTACAATGATTACAGGAAAGAAACTCTTTATGCAGAATATTGCACGAGCAGCCTTGCTTGTTGAGTTGGTAGTTTCATGGACCGTTTGGTCACACCATCTTTTATCAGACCAGGCTCAGCCAGGATTCCTGAAGATTGTTTCAGGAGAACTGGTTACTGCCTTTGAGCTTATAACTCAGGGATTGGCTTTCTTTATTGTGCTTGTAACACTTTGGAGTGCCCGTCCTCTAAAGATGACCAACGAGCTCAAATTCTTATTGGGTGGTCTTTTAGGATTCGCTCTGGCAGTACCTGCAGGAATAATTCAGGCAGATATTGGTTTAAACAGGATATTGCATAATACACAATGGATCATTGGACCTCATGTACATGTTGCAATACTTGTTGGACTGACAATGACGCTTTATTCTGCAATCTATTTATTGCTTCCAATACTTACCAACGGAGCAAAACTCTATAGTCAGAAGCTGGCAAATTTCCATTTCTGGGCTCATCTTCTGGGAGGTGTTGGAATGGGAGCCTTTATGGGTATTGCCGGGTTGAATGGTATGCTCAGAAGAACCATCTATTATGAAGGAGAATTTAACCTTTACATGATACTTGCCGGTATTTGCGGACTAGCGTTGTTATTGGCATTTTTCGCCTTCTTGTATAATATTATTATGACTGTTGGAGTAAAAGGACTGCTGAATATTTTCACTCCGGCAGAAACAAAAACAGAGGATTTATTGCCTAAGGAATAGCATGCTGGAGTGATAGAATTTGATAACTCCATTCAAGTGTGAAATTCTAAAACTTAAATTATAAATTCCAGGCAAATCCAAAAAACAAATTCAAAATCCTAAAAGTGCAAAATGCTAACTTTTAGGATTTTGTAATTTAATTATTATGATTTGTTATTTGCCTGGAATTTTAAGATTTGTAATTTAGTGTTTTTTCGAAGCAATCAGAGCTAAAGGTTCGCATCAAATAATTTCCCCAAAAATATATTGCAGATTTCAAAACTTTTTGTAATTTTGCACAACTTTTTCAATAAGTAAAAAGCAAACATTCCTCCTTAGCTCAGTTGGTTAGAGCATCTGACTGTTAATCAGAGGGCCCTTGGTTCGAGTCCAAGAGGAGGAGCCTTCATAGACTGGGCGGTAGAAATACCGCCCTTTTTCTTTTGTGGCAAGGGTTTCGGGAGTTGCAACTCTTGGTTTTGGAAAAGCGGTGAATTTGGGGTGAGTTGCAGCTTTTTATATGTTGATAGCTCCACATTTGACTTCAACACACCAAATTCGTATCTTTATAACTGAATAAAAGCAAAATCCGTTCTGGATTGTCGGGTATTTTTCAAATGTTACATAAGCGATAGCATTTGATACATATCTGATAGCATTAATCGAAAAGCAAAGTTAAATTCGAAAAAATTAATGTTATGAAAAGATTTTACACCCTAATTATTGCATTACTGATTGCAAGTTCAGCAATGACACAAACAGATGACCCTTGTGAATCTTGTTTGCCAGATGGTATACACTTTGAAAACCAATATCAGATAGACAGCTTCCCAATAAATTATCCGAATTGTA
>CAZDWF010000178.1:5090-5500 GCA_964508895.1 uncultured Bacteroidales bacterium | reverse complement strand
TAAAAAATATCATGGTAAAGGAATTGCCTCTCAAATGATCAAGAATGCAGAATACATATTTGATTATGAAGAACTTTTAGTCGGAACCCAGATCACTAATATTCCTTCAATTCGTTTATATGAAAAACTTGAATTTCAAATGCATGATTCATTCTACGTTTTTCATTACCATAACTAACAACGCTTTAAAATCCAAGGATCATACATTGAACCATCTGAGATCCCATTTTCTTTATCTGGTTCATAACAAAAAAATCATCAATCAATAATTGAACACAATAATTAATTGAATATGGAAAAATGGAAAGTCTTTTGTAACCTGAATTTATCATTAAAAGAAGATGCTTTAAAAAATCTTGAAGAAGTTGCTATTGTGGAACAATTCCCTGCAGAACAAGAGATACTTTTGA
>CAZDWF010000178.1:0-5080 GCA_964508895.1 uncultured Bacteroidales bacterium | reverse complement strand
CAACATCGAAAATTTCGATGCATATTTTGCGTCCGCATCAGTACAGGTTAATGAGGAAGTACTGGAAAAAGCCAAAAATCTCAAGGTGATTGCATCTCCGGGTACCGGGACCGATCACATTGATGTGGTTCTGGCAGAAAAAATGGGTATTGATGTGATGCATATTGCTAAAGAATTGGATTTGCTGAATACATTTACCTCTACAGCCGAGATGGCATGGACCCTACTTCTCTCAAGTATCAGAAAACTTCCTGTTGCTTTTGATTGTGCAAAAAATGGTTGGTGGGCAAGGGAAAGATTCACTGGTTTTCAGTTATACGGAAAAACCCTTGGGATATTAGGATTAGGCCGACTGGGAACTATGGTAGCCAGATATGGTAATGGATTCGGAATGAAAGTCCTGGGAACTGATATTGTAAAGAAAGACCTTCCTGATGTAGAACAGGTTGAGTTGGATGAATTATTGGCAAGATCTGATGTTATATCTATTCATATTCACCTGACACCAGAAACAAGATCATATATCTCATATGATCAATTCCGGAAAATGAAAAAGGGTGTAGTGATAATAAATACAAGCAGGGGAGCTATCATCGATGAAAAAGCCCTTCTTGATAATCTTCATTCAGGGCATGTTGGATCAGCAGGGCTGGATGTAATTTTTGGGGAGTGGGATGATAACATCTATGATCATCCCCTGATAGCTTATGCCAGAACACACGAAAACCTGGTAATTTCTCCTCATATTGCCGGAGCAACTATAGAATCAATTATTGGGGCAAGAGTATTTCTTGCCGATAAATTAGCAGAATATATTAATAATAAAACAAAAGAAGAATGATTATTGCAATTATCCCCGCAAAAAAAGGATCGAAAAGGATGAAAGATAAGAATATTAGGAAGATCCTTGATAAAACATTGCTGGAGTATGCTATTGAGTATGCTAAAGACAGTAAAATGATATCAAAAATATATGTATCAACAGATGATGATATGATAGCCGATATATCAAAGATCAATAAAGTGGAGGTGATCATGAGACCGGAATCCCTGGGTGATGAAACACCTTTGCTGGATGTTTACAAACATGCTCTTAGTAAAATACCACATGAAGATGTTGAGATCGTAGCTGGTGTTCAGGCTGATCATCCTGATCGTGATATTTCACTTGATGAGGCGCTTCAGGTTTTTATGGACCGAAAACTAGATAAACTTTTTTCTATTGAAAAAAGCGAGCAAAAAAACGGTGCACATTATATTCTCAATAAAACCGGCATTATCAATAATCACTTTGAAAAGGAAGATTATATTATAGATGATTGCACTAATATTCACTTCGATGAAGATCTGCTGCTTGCTGAAAAAAGGATAATTGCAAAAAAAGAAAAGCTGAAATAAATAATTATTTGCTATGAAAGTTGCTATTCTGACACCATTTTACCCCAGTTCGATCTTGTCAACAGAAGAGATAAAAGAATATGGTTTGAAAACCGGACATCCTTATACATGGATAAAAAACCTCGCTGAAGGTCTAGTGAGAAATGACAATGTTGAAGTGCATGTAATAACCATGTGCAATGAGTTTGAAGGGAATAAGGAATTTGAACGAAACGGGGTTTTTTACAATTTCATCAAACCATCAAATAAATACTTGAGAGTACTGTCTCTGTTTGAATCGGACAAAGACAGAATATTGAAGTTTATTAAGAAAGAGAAATTTGATATTGTCCATGGGCAGGGAATGAATATGTATGGGTATTTTTCTGTATGCTGTAAACAACCCAATGTGATCACTCATCACCTTTTTGATGAAAAACCTTTACGCTCCTTCTTTAAGTATGAAAAGATTTCATTTATGAGTTTTTACAATACTTTATTGAATTTATATCACCAAAAGGTAATTATGTCAAAATCCAAATATATTATTAGTATAACACCTTTCATCAGAAAAGCCCTGGAAAGCAAAAAGAAAAATTATATTATACGCGATATTGGCAATGCAATATCAGCATCGTTCTTTTATGAAAATGATTCAGATGATGAAGGCTTTGCTTTATTTGTCGGGTCTATTTGTGAACGCAAATCTGTCCTGGAACTTCTTCAGGCTTTAAAAGTTAGCGGTGACCTGAATCTGAAGATCATTTCCGGAACGAACAGCGGGGAATACTTTAAGCAGGTAAAAGAATATATCGCCACTAATGGTCTTAAAGACCAGGTTGAATTTGTGGGTCAGCTAGATAATGACGAATTGATCAATGTGCTCGGTAAGTGTTCGTTTGTTGTCCTTCCATCAAAAAAGGAAGGGGCACCTATGGTTATTTCCGAAGCTATGGCGGCTGGAAAACCTGTTGTTGCTACGAATGTGAATGGTATTCCTTATATGATTGATGATAATAAAACAGGTTTTCTCTTTGAAGTGGGCGATATTGAAGTGATGGCAGAAAAAATGAAATTGTTTAAAAATAACATGAATATGCAGCATGATATGAAGGCGTTTGCCAAAGAAAAGGCAAAGAATAATTGGCATCCTGATATCGTGGCAAAGAAAACACTTTCTTTTTATAAATCTATCATTTATAGTAAATAATATTGGTACAAACAAAAACTATTAAAATTCATGAATAAACCTGCTATAATTTTTATTCCATATCATATACGTCATTGGGATATGTATTTGCCACTTGTAGAACCATTAGAATCATTGAATTTTAAAGTAGTTTTTATAATGATAGATGGATTTCACTATGTTGATCATAAACCACAGAAAGAAAGAATTAATAAACTTGAAATAATTAAAATCAATCTTAGTGTTAAAGGAGAAAGAAAGGCAAAAAGAGAAGAATTCAAAATCATTCGAAAAGAGCTTTTGCCTGTCTGGAGAAATTATATATCACATATTGATAAAGGTGTTATTATAGCAACCGATTATATGGCAATACATAGGATGATGATAAAAGCCGTTAATAATCCCAGGATCAGCATAGCAACATTGCAGGATGGGCATTATGCTGGATTACCCCGAAAATATGGATGGGATCTGGAAAATTCTTACAGAAAAAACATAAAACGTATATTAATTAATACACCTTTCAAAAAATATATAAATCTGGCATTTGGTGCATGTGCAAATCATTTAGGCCTATATGGCGAAACAATAAAGAAAAGACTTATTAATGAGGCTGGGTTTGATGAAAGCAGGCTTACTGTAGTTGGAAGTCCGCGGCATGCGATATTCAGTAAAAGGATCGATCGTAAAGGCCAGGGCAACAAGGTCAAAGATTTCAGTATTTATTGCTTTCCTACTACTTTTCCTCTATGTCATGATAATCAACTGTATGAGTCTCAGGATCAGGGTCTGTTATGGGTGCTGGATGCCATCAGAGATCTTGATAAAGAAACAGATATCCCGATAAGTTTCAATATTAAGGTTAAATATGGCTATGATGACCAGGTTGAACATTATAAAAAACTACTTGATCACCCATCGGTGAAAATAATCGAAGGCACGGCCAAATTGGAAGAATTGTTTTCCGCTGCTGACCTGATCATCACCACCGGGAGTACAGCAGGAATGGAGGCAGCTGTGTGTGGTATTCCTGTTATGCAAATAGCACCTGATTATCTTAAGAAGAAAATCACTTTCATTGCAAATCTACCGGTTGCCAGCTCATATAAAGAAGTTCTGAGTTATTTACAGTCAGCAATACTTGAAAATAATGATTTCTTCAATAAATATTGCCTGAATGCATACGAAGAGCTGGCTGATATTAAACCTGAATGGGATTCAATTCATGAAACAGCATCATGGATACATGATATCGCAACAGCAAAGATATAGTTCATTACTTAACAAGCATTCATTTTTACTATATCAAAATTGACAGAAGAAGCAACATTTTTAAAATGGTTTTTTAAAAGTCTTGAATACAGGCATATTGAATATATTGTCCTGAGAAACCATGAAACACTCCCTGATCATGTTGAAGGTAGTGATATTGATATGCTGGTCAAATGCAGGGAATATAATATCATCAGGAATGAAATACTGAAAGATATGGCTATAACTGATTACAGGCCATGGAAGACTTACAGGAAGAATTTCAATATGGTGCAAATGAGCTTTGTGCCCGAACGATGTATAAGCCCCCAGGAAGTTATTCGCCTTGATTTTCTTTTCAATTCCGTTCAATGGATGGGAAAAGATATTGTTCCTCTTAACTTATTATGGAGTAATATTAAACATCATAACAGTATCAGCGTTCTGGATCCCTCCATTTCTGCCATGCTAAGCGCTATTAACAGCATTTTATATTCTGGTGGCATTAAACAAAAATATCTTGATCAATTCAGAAATTTAAGCATTGAAGATCAGGAAAAAGCTTTAGGTTTTATTAATAAAAAAGTTAAAACAATTAATGAACTCCTCCAAATAAAACCTGCTGTCCTGAGAAAAAAGTTCATTATGAAAGATGGGATCCCTTTATGGACCTCATGCAGAGCAATAATATCCATGAGCAAAACCTTGCTGACAAGGTTATCCAATCCACCTGGTGATTTTATTGCAATGATAGGACCGGACGGATCAGGTAAAAGCACACTAGCTGATATGATCAGGAATGATTGTAAGCGGATGTATCCCGGAATTAGCTATTTTCACCTGTTTCCCAAGCTGAAAGTCTTTAAAAAAATTGACAGGAAAAGTCATCTTCGATGGGAAGAAAAACAAAGATCAGGTAAAAGAGAAAGCGAACTCAGAAAGCAGAATTTTGGATTTATTTCATCTCTGATCAGGATTGTATATCTATGGTTACGCTTTACAACAGGGTACTTTTTTTATGTAATACCCAAAAAAATGAAGGGAGAACTGATCCTTACAGATCGGTGGTGTTATGATCTGATCCTGGACCCCGGATCAAAAGGGATTAATTTACCACTTTGGATCAGAAAATTTATTTTGCTATTCATACCAAAACCTTCCGGGAACCTTTTGCTAAAAGGCCAGCCGGAAGTATTTGCAGCAAGAAAGAGTGATTTAGACGAAGTAGAGATTCCGATGCAGATACAGATTATGACAGATTAC
>CAZDWF010000177.1:0-5529 GCA_964508895.1 uncultured Bacteroidales bacterium | reverse complement strand
TTTATGATTTAAAAGAGCATAGTGGTAACTTACAAGACCTGGATAAAGATATTTCAACATGCCTTTTTGTTGGTATAATGACTGACACCGGTTCTTTTAGCTATGCGTGTAATAATAGAAAAACATTTACTGCTGTTGCAGAATTTGTAAAAAATGGAATTGATGTTGAAAAAATACACAGACTGATTTATGATACCTTTTCAGAACACAGACTGCGATTATTGGGTTATTGCCTGAGTGAGAAACTGGTTGTATTAAAAAAATATTCTACTGCATATATAAGCCTTTCAAAAGAGGAGCTACAAAGATTTCACCATCAGGTTGGCGATACTGAAGGAATTGTAAATTATGCTCTGTCTATTAAAGGAATTAACCTGGCAGCCTTTTTTACTGAACGTGAAAGAAAGATCAGGATCTCATTCCGGTCTAAAGGCGATGTTTCTGTGAATGAACTGGCACGCCAGCATTTCCTGGGTGGTGGACATAAAAATGCTGCAGGAGGTGATTCTTTTGATACCATGGAAAATACTATAAGTAAGTTTATAAACGTATTAGAAGAGTATAAAAATGTATTGAATTCTGATGATTTAGCTTAAATGAAAATTTTTTTCCAATATTATTGCAAGACTACCTTTGTTTTTATCTTTTTGATATTCATATTTCCTTTTTCTATGAGTTCCTGTAAAAATAATGAAAGGGATAATAAGAAAAAATTAACCCAAAAGGAGCTAAAAGAACCACTTATCAATGTTAATAAGCATGTTGTAAAGACAGAGGAGCAGCATATTATTGATTTCATCAATAGATACCAATGGCCTGTTTTGGAGACGGGAAGCGGATTAAGATATTACATATACAATGAAGGCAGTGGCCCTGATGCAAAGAAGAATAATCATGTAAAGCTGAATTACACTTTAAGATCCATTACAGGAGACATTATTTACACTTCTGAGAAAGATGGTTCCCTGGAATTCCAGGTAGGTAAAGGACAGGTTCCTGGTGGCATAGAAGAAGGAATTTTATTGTTAAGGGTAGGGGATAAAGCAAAATTTATCATACCTTCGCACCTCGGTTACGGACTTCTGGGTGATGATAGCAGGATTCCTCCCAAAGCAACTTTAATTTATGATATTGAACTTGTTGAAATAAAATAACACAGCAAAACATTAATTAATATATACAGAAATGAAAAAAAGAATTTTAGCAAATCTAACTTTATTATCTCTTTTAGCTATAATCATTGCATCCTGTGGTGATAGCCAGTTTACAGGCTATACCAAGACTGATAATGGCTTATACTATAAATACTATGTTCAGGGTGATGATACAATTAAACCTAAGGCAGGTGATATCGCCACAGTAACAATGGTTTACGGCACCCAGGATTCGGTAATCTTTAACAGTAATAAAATTCCAAGACCTCTTGAAATCCCTATAGATCATCACTTTAAAGGTGACCTTTTTGAAGGCTTGAAAATGATGGGTATTGGTGATAGCGCTTCTTTTATGATCAGCGCTGATTCATTCTTCATTATTACTGCAAGATATCCTAAATTGCCTGAATATATTGATAGTGGATCCTATATGGTTTTTGATATTAAAATGGTAGATTTTCTTACCCAGGAAGAAAAGATCATAAAAGACCAGGAATTACTGGATCAGAGAAGAGACCAGGAAATGGTTAATTTGCAAAAATACCTTGAAGAGAATGATATAAGCACAAAACCTCTTGAATCAGGTTTATATTTCATTCGTGAGAAAAAAGGAAGAGGGAGCAAACCTGCAATAGGTGAAATGGTCTCTTTTCATATGACTGTCGGCCTCCTGGATGGCACGTCGATCTTTTCAACTCATGAAAGAGGTGAGCCTATTGAGATCGAGTATGGACAAAGATTTGATACAGAAGGATTAGAGGAAGGTCTGGGTTTATTGCGCAAAGGTGGTAAAGCGAGACTTATCGTACCATCCAGTTTAGGGTTTGGAGCTGAACAAAGAGGACAGATAATTCCTCCATATTCAACCTTGATTTATGATGTGGAATTAGTTAAGATAAGATCAAAAGCTGAGTATGAGAAAGAACAGGCAGCTGCAAGAAAGAAAAGGGAATCAGAGAATGAAAGAAGGAAGAATGAAGAAGGAGATCTGATAGAAGCTTATCTGAAAGAAAATAATATCACAGCTTTCCCGGAAGAGAGCGGCTTGATCTTTATTTCAAAAGAGCAGGGAACAGGCACACAGGCAGAAGATGGTAAAAAAGTTAGCGTTCATTATACAGGAAGGCTGCTTAATGGTACCGTATTTGATTCATCCATTGACAAAGGTGAACCCTATTCATTCATGCTTGGACAAGGACAGGTGATCAGGGGATGGGATGAAGGTATTGCACTCATGAAAGAAGGGGGTAAAGCTACATTGATCATTCCTTCTGATTTGGGATATGGTTCAAGAGGAGCAGGAGACCAGATTCCTCCATTCTCACCGCTTGTTTTTGACGTTGAGCTTGTTGATGTGGAAGAGTAAAACAATAATGATATAATAAAAAGGGCTGCCATCCGGGAGCCCTTTTTTTGTTGTCCATACCTGAATAAGGTTGACCTATTTTAGATTATCGAATTATCGTGTAACAATAAACCAGGAATTCAACAAATTCTCTTTATTATATAGCAGAGCCTTTTTTGATCCTGCTTCATAAACCTTAGCACCGGATATTTCTACAATTGCTTGTCCTGCTGCAGTATCCCATTCCATAGTGGGTGCGAATCTTGGATATATGTCAGCCGCACCTTCAGCTACCTGACAAAGTTTTAATGAGCTTCCTTTCGAGATGAATTCAATTTCACCCTTTACAGCTTTGATCTTTTCAATGAATTCTTCAGTTTCTGTCGACATATGAGAGCGACTGCCAACTATTGTGTATTTCCTTTTATCTTGTTCCAGAGGAAGCTTTGCTCCCTTTGCAATTACCTCATCTATTGACTTGAACACATGATCAACGTTAATATTATCAATCCTGAATGCTCCTGATCCTTTATCCGCAAAGTATAGTATTTTCAATACAGGAACATAGATTATTCCAAGTATGGCTTTTTGATTTGAGACCAGGGCAATGTTCACTGTAAATTCTCCATTTCTTTTAACAAATTCCTTGGTACCATCAAGTGGGTCTACTATCCAGAGTTTCTCCCAATTTGATCTTTCTTCATATGGGATCAGCTTTCCTTCTTCGCTTAAAACAGGGATATTTGTTTTATTTAAAACTTCTTCAATCACCTCATTAGAGGCTTTATCTGCCATTGTTAAAGGGCTGTTGTCATCTTTTATCTCTACAGAAAATTCTTCTCCGTAAACTTCCAGTATTTTTTTTCCAGCCAGAACAGATACATTGATTATGGCTAATAATTCTTCTTTGTTTATTGCTTCCATATTATTTATCATCCAATAATTTTTGTAATTCAAACATTTCATCCCTTAGGCGTGCTGCTTCAACAAAATTAAGCTCTTTCACAACTTTTTCTATTTCCTTGCGGATATTTGCAATGGAATTTTGTAATTGATCTTTGTTCATATATTTCACAACAGGATCAGCTGCAACAGAGAGGGATTCCGATTCTATATATGCTCCATTCTCATAGTTCCTGGCATCGGCAACAGCTGTCTGCCCCATTATTGACTCCACTGATTTTACTATTTGTTTAGGAGTAATATTATGCTTTTTATTATAAGCCATTTGTTTTTTTCTACGTCTTTCTGTTTCATCAATAGTCCTTTGCATTGATTGTGTGATATTATCTGCATACATAATAACCTTGCTATTGATGTTTCTGGCTGCTCTGCCTGCCGTTTGCGTGAGAGATCTTTCAGAACGCAGAAAGCCTTCTTTATCAGCATCCAGGATGGCTACAAGTGATACTTCAGGAAGGTCAAGCCCTTCTCTTAAAAGATTTACACCTACCAGAACATCAAAATTGCCCAATCGTAGATCCCGCATTATTTCAACTCTTTCAAGTGTCTCCACTTCTGAGTGTATATATCTTGATTTTATATTAAGGTCAATGAGGTATTTATTTAACTCTTCTGCCATCCTTTTTGTAAGTGTTGTCACCAGGATTCGCTCATTCCTTTGCTTTACAATATGAATTTCGTGTAAGAGATCATCTATCTGGTTTTTGCTTGGCTTTACTTCTATTACAGGATCAACAAGCCCTGTGGGCCTGATAAGCTGCTCAACAATAATTCCTTCCGATCTCTGTATCTCATAATCACCGGGTGTAGCACTAACATAAATGGTTTGTCCTGATAATCCCTCAAATTCATCAAACTTCAATGGCCTGTTATCCAGTGCGGAAGGTAACCTGAAACCATATTCGACAAGGTTTTGTTTTCTTGAGCGGTCTCCTCCGTACATAGCTCTTACCTGTGGTAATGTAACATGACTTTCATCAATCACCATAATATAATCATCAGGGAAATAATCAAGCAAACAGAATGGCCTTGATCCTTGATTTCTTCCATCGAAATACCTTGAATAATTTTCAATTCCTGAACAATAGCCAAGCTCTTTCATCATTTCAAGGTCGTATGTAACCCTGTCTTCAAGGCGTTTTGCTTCAAGGTGCTTGCCTATTTCCTTAAAAAATTGTGACTGGCTGTTCATATCCTTCTGAATCTCAACAAGGGAGGATTTCATTTTCTCTTTTGAGGTGACAAAAACATTTGCCGGATAGATATTGATATTCTCCAGGCTTTCAATAATATTTCCATTAACAGGATCAAAGCTTTCGATCTCTTCAATCTCATTACCGAAGAAGATAAATCGGTAAGCAATATCAGTATATGCAGGAAATACATCCACCGTGTCGCCCCTGACCCTGAACTTCCCCCTGATAAATTCAATTTCCGATCTGGAATACAAGCCATCAACCAAAGCATATAGGAATTCATTCCTGTTGATTTCCTGTCCTGTTTGCACACGAACCACATTCCTGGTAAAATCATCCGGGTTTCCGATGCCATAAATGCAGGAAACAGAGGATACAACAACTATATCCCGTTTTCCTGAAAGAAGGTTTGAAGAAGTGCTCAGACGGAGTTTCTCTATTTCTTCATTAATAGAAAGGTCTTTTTCAATGTATGTATTGCTAACCGGCAGATATGCTTCCGGCTGGTAATAATCATAATATGACACAAAGTATTCTACAGAGTTCTTTGGAAAAAACTGTTTAAACTCACCATACAGCTGAGCGGCAAGAGTTTTATTATGGCTTAAAACAAGTGCAGGCCTGTTGACTTCCTGTAAAACATTAGCAATTGTAAAAGTCTTTCCTGATCCTGTAACACCCAATAATGTCTGTGCAGGATCACCTCTTTCAAGTCCTTCGATCAATTGCTTAATAGCTTCTGGTTGATCTCCCGTGGGTTTATAATCTGACGTAAGTTGAAAAGTCATTCACTGCAAAAATAGTTATTCAAAGTTTACCGTTGGAGAATTAAGTTTAAGTAATTATTTATTTATACTTAAATAGCAACTAA
>CAZDWF010000176.1:0-5826 GCA_964508895.1 uncultured Bacteroidales bacterium | reverse complement strand
TCGCTCAAAGGATAAAAGGTACTCCGGGGATAACAGGCTTATCACTCCCAAGAGCTCACATCGACGGAGTGGTTTGGCACCTCGATGTCGGCTCGTCACATCCTGGGGCTGGAGAAGGTCCCAAGGGTTGGGCTGTTCGCCCATTAAAGTGGCACGCGAGCTGGGTTCAGAACGTCGCGAGACAGTTCGGTCCCTATCTGTTGTGGGCGTTAGAAGTTTGAGAGGACCTGACTCTAGTACGAGAGGACCGAGTTGGACAAACCTCTAGTGTACCTGTTGTGGCGCCAGCTGCATCGCAGGGTAGCTACGTATGGATGAGATAAGTGCTGAAAGCATCTAAGCACGAAACTCAGCTCAAGATGAGGTTTCCTTTAAGGGTCGTTCAAGACTAGGACGTTGATAGGTCACAGGTGTAAAGGCAGTAATGTCAAAGCCGAGTGATACTAATTACCCGATAGCTTTCTACTTAAAAGCTACCCGATTGCCTCGAATGAGCTTTTAGTATTTTCTTTCTTATATATGTCTAAAGATATTTATTCACCTTCGCTTAGGCTACGGTGAACTGAAAGTCTTAAGGTGACTATGGCGGTGGGGTCCACCTCTTCCCATTCCGAACAGAGAAGTTAAGCCCACCAGCGCAGATGGTACTGCATTTTTGTGGGAGAGTATGTCGTTGCCAACTTTTATAAAGCCTCGTTAATGTTAACGGGGCTTTTTTTTTGCATTAACTCAAATTTATTTCACTTTGATTCGTTATCTTGCATTGGTTTTGAATCATACCAAATGAGAA
Organism: uncultured Bacteroidales bacterium; assembly: GCA_964508895.1. Taxonomy (GTDB): domain Bacteria; phylum Bacteroidota; class Bacteroidia; order Bacteroidales; family B18-G4; genus M55B132. The sequence continues at coordinate 5,036 of CAZDWF010000176.1, read as the reverse complement.
AACACATTATATATATTATTCTGCTATCCCTCCTGCCCTTTTATTCATTCTCCCAGGAATGTGATACAATTATCAGGGCAAAAGATACATCCGAAGCACTTTATTTCTATAGTAATGTTGATAGCCTCGCCCTAGGAAAACTACATCCTTTAAAAGTTGACATGAATAACTTCCAGTACTATAAACCAACTCATAAAAAGGATCCCTTCGTTGCAACTCTCGGAAATGTGGGACTGGCTTATAGAAAACTGGTGTTCAATCCTTCATTTCAAAGTACTTTCGACTATGGTTTACATAGTTTTGATGCCTACCTATTTACAAACATGAATACTGAATACTACCACCTAATACATCCCTATACTGAACTATCTTACTTAATGGGAGCAAAAAAAGAACAGGTGTTTGGTGTGAAGTTCAACAGGAAAATATTTCCAAACTTCGGAATTGGAGCTAATATAAGATATGTGAATTCCCCAGGATATTATGAACGACAAAAATCTGACGATAAAAGCATGGCGCTTACAGCTCAGTACTATACAAAAAACAGACGCTATGGAATAATAGGAAACTATTTACATAATAAAGTTTATGTAGAAGAAAATGGCGGGATTCAGGATGATAGTATTTTTGAGAATAATATCGAAAAAGATAGATTAATATATCCTGTTAATCTTAATGATGCTAAAAATGAAATTAAGAATAATAGCTTTTTTATAAATCAGTATTTTAATTTAAGCAGACGATCTGATACAACTTCAAAAGCATCAAAATTGGGAAGGATCTCACATAGTTGTACCAGATCAAGAGAAACAATAAAGTATATTGACAATGATCCGGCATCCGGATTCTATAAAAATATCTACCTTGACTCCGTCCAAAGCTATGACTCTATTTATAAATTCAAAGTGGAAAATAATATTACATGGTCAAACCTTGGGTATAACGATACAGCCCTGCAAAAGCCTTTATATGTCTACTTTGGAGCTAAACACAGCTATATTGAAATAGCTGGTTATATGCCTAAAATGATTATCAAACAAATATCTCCTAATGCCGGAGTGTATCTAAAATTTTTAAAAAACAACATATTATTTGCTAAATATTCATATACTACTGGTGATTACAATGATGGTGATTACTCTGGAGAGTTGTTGGCTTCACATCATTTCAATTACGATAGTTTAAACATAGGTAAACTTAGCTTCTCTTTTAAGATATCAAAACATTCACCTGCATATTTCTACCAGCATTATGAATCCAATAATTTTATGTGGGTAAATAATTTTGGAAAGATAAAAAACAGAACATTTGGAGCTGCGTATCATTATAAAAGAATAAGTGTATCAGTAAGTTACACATCTGTGAATAATTATGTCTATTTAAACGACAATGCTATACCCCAACAATCACCAGGAGTTCTGAATCTTATCCGGGGAGAAGTAGATTACAGGCTGAGATTCTGGAAAATGGGAGTTGATACAAGAGTAGTATACCAGTCAGTATCAGATAAAAATATTATGCGCCTCCCTCCTCTTATGGTAAATATGTCGATCTTCCTGAATACAAAAGTATTTAATGATGCCGCAACCCTTCAGCCGGGAGTTGATATTTTCTATAATAGCAAATACTATGCTGATGCTTATATGCCCGCTCTAAGAAGTTTTTATCTTCAAAACAAGAAAGAAATTGGCAACTACTATTATATCGATCTATATCTTATGTTAAAGATAAGAAGGGCTATTATATTCCTGAAATACAGGCATTTTAACGCCCTGTTCGGGAACTATACTTATTATATGGTTCCACAATATCCTCAACAGGATGCAGCGTTCAAACTCGGAATATCCTGGAAATTCTTCGACTAGTGTCTGTTGTCTATAATGTCCTCTAACTTCGTTATACTCGCACTGAAAACAAACATTTACTGAAGTAAACTTATTGTTTTAAGCACTTCACAAGCCTCGTTATAGAACATTATAGATCAGAAATTTACTTGAATAACCTATAGATTTTATCTTTTGCAACGACGTGAAGAATGCCCGCCACCACCAAAGAATATTGCTACGCCAATTATAAATCCAAGGTTGTACCAAAATCCATTGTTATTGACCTCATAAATCTCAACTGTATTGTTAAATAAGCTTACAATGAATGAGATTACAATAATAAATCCATGCCATAATCCCATCCAGAACCCGGCAGGATCTACATCAAACCTCTCATTGCCAGGAGCACATGAAACCAATAGCATTAATGCTGCGAAAAGAGCGAATAGAATTTTACGGTTTTTCATGATAAAATATTTAAGTTCGTGGTTCTTAGTTCGTAGAATTGTCGAATTGTGATATTTGATTTATCAAATGTATGAAAATTGAGTAAATTAAAAAATCTTCCAACTCCAAACTACAAACTACAAACTACAAACTACAAACTACAAACTATAGTCTATGATCTATGGTCTAGAATCTAGGATCTATAAATTCCTCTGTCGTTTAATCTCCTGATAAGCAGAATTAAGCTTCTGAAACTTATCTTCTGCAGCGTTTCTTATCTCCTCTCCCAGATGTGCAACTTTATCAGGGTGATACTTAATAGCCATCCTGTGATAAGCTTTCCTAATTTCATCCATGCTTGCATCAGGAGACACCTCAAGTATATTGTATGCATTATCAAGGTTTTTGATAAACATCGCCTTGATAGACTTAAAATCAGCAGGGCGAATACCCAAATAGTTACTGATTAATTCTATCATATCCACTTCCTTATCGTGAAAATGACCATCAGCACTGGATATTCCGAATAATAAATGTAGTAGTTGTAGGCGGGAAGGATATTCCATGAACTGTCTTATCTGTCCGCACACATCAGGCAAATTAATATCTTGTTTAAGGATCTCTCTTAAAAGCATAAGTTTATCCTGAGCTTCCTGATCACCAAACTGTCTGATCAGAAAAGCTTTAACATATTCAAGTTCAGATCTTACAACCTTACCATCAGCTTTCATCAAGGCAGCAGTAAGAACCAGCAAACTAACACTAAAGTCCCCTGCCCTGGTACCCTGGTATGCAGTTTGTCCAGATTTCATTCCATCATATATGGAACCAAAGACGAATCCTAATATACCACCAATAGGACCTCCAAAAGCCCATCCTAGTCCTCCCCCAACCCATTTTCCGTATTTAGGTTTTGCTGACTGAGCTGCTTTGGGATGATTATCTGATCCTGGATTTCTATTATAAGAACCCTTTTGATTTGCACTTTTCTGACTGCCCTTTCCTACCCACTTAATGGCAAAATAAATTATAACAGCAATCAATATTATATATAAAAAACTCATACTTTCGATTTAAGTATTAGTAAAAAAAAAAGATTCGTTCAAGAATAATTAACCACAAAGTATCACTTAAGGTTTAGAAGGTATTACTATGTTTAACACCTGATATTCAATATTCAATATTCAATATTCAATATCCAAAACAATCAAGTGTTATGAGAAACAAGATATCTGTAATACGTATAAGCTAATACCAATAACCTAACCTATCATATACTTCTCCTCTTCAAATATTATTCCATAACTCTTTAACTCTTTCAAAACTGGCTCATAAATATCCTTGTGAATGGGTAGCACTATTCCTGTTCTGTCAATTTTTCCGGTTAACAAAAGTTTTGTAGTAATTGCCAGAGGCAATCCTACAGTAATCGACATAGCAGTTTGTTGTTGATCCTTCCCTTCAATAGCCATAGCTGACACAATCATTTTCTCTTCGGTTCCTGTAGTGTATTTGAATTCGTGCTGCATAACAATCATATCCTTATCTTCAGGGTCCATCTTCCATTTTTCCTCAAGCAATTTTTGAAGGATCTGTGCAGGAGTTGCCTTTTTCAAGCCAATTTTTCGATTATCGAACATACCAATCCATTTCAATTTTTCAAAAACTACAGGATCCGTAGAATTTCTGCAATATTCCTGTAGTTTAATCTCCACAGGTATATTAGGTTCATACCTCAGAAATGCATTGAAGAAATCACGGTAGGTCATATTTTCCGAATCTTCGATAATATAATCATCCTCAGTACATCCAAGCCGTACAAATACGTTCCATGCTTTACAGAAACCAGGGCGCCTGATGGTTCCCCTGAACATTGATGGGATATCTTTTAACCCATAAATTTCACGGTACTTTAACGAATCTCTATTGGCATAAATCTCAAAATCACCCAATTGCAATATTTTGCGTGACAGAATCCTGTCAAAAAGCCTATGATAAGGAATATACTTATATTTCCTGTTATGGATAAATTTTGAAACACCTGTACCGGCCAGAACAACATTGCGTGGGTTCCAGGTAAACTTATAATTCCATGGATTGTTATCATATTCAGGAGCCACTAATCCTCCGGTAAATGAATAAAATGCCGTAAGTGTATGACCATCTTCCTTTATACGATTGATCAGGCTCATGGCTGACATATGGTCAATACCCGGATCAAGTCCGAGCTCCATCATAATCGGGATATTTGCTTTTTTCGCCTTATCTTCCAATGCTTTAATCTCATCAGTTGCATAGGAAGCAGTGAGCATTGGTTTCCTAAGGTCAAGGCATTTATCAGCTACCAGATGATGCATGCTTGCAGGAAGCATTGATATTACTACATCGTTGTCGGCAATGGTGCGCCAACTTTCCAGGTCGTCATTGATGTCAAAAACCTTTGCTTTTCCCCTTGGGTGCCCATTCACCTTAGCACGTGCAGCAGCTTCTGATAAATCACCAACTGTAACTTGCCAGTCATATTCTTCAGCATTTTTTAGCAAATAATCAATCAAGGTCCCTGTTGAAAGTCCTGCTCCCAGAATAAGTATTTTTTTCATCATTAATTATATTAGGCTTTTGAATTGAAAATTTTGAGATTGAGTTGTTTTACAGGTAATTCTCAATGTATTCATAATCAGGAGTTAATTCCCCATTATATAAAATCAATGCCTTCTGAAAGCATATCCATTGCAATGTCAACCATGGCAGCTCCTGTTCTCT
>CAZDWF010000175.1:0-5930 GCA_964508895.1 uncultured Bacteroidales bacterium | reverse complement strand
TAATAGCCAATGGAAACTATTTAATTCATCTTTTATTAGTCAAGACATTATCAATGCGTTTAAAGATAACACTGATATGTTAGGCAGCGGACAGCCGAATAAAGACAAGACTATTAAAGTTGTCACTTTACCTGATAATACTGGCAAAAGGCTTCCACCAGAAGATCTATCAATATTACAATTATATGATCTATTCTGTTGTGACTATAAAAGCAAAGAGATTGTAACCATAACAGATGAAAAAGAAGTTGATGAATTCGAAGATGACTTGGACATTCTAAACTACGAAAGTTGCAATGTTATTTTATATGGCCCTCCGGGGACGGGAAAAACCTATGAAACATTGAGCCTTATGGAGGAGCTTGATACTAATGAAAAAGTTGGGGTGCAAGTTGAATCAAAGGGTAGTCTCAGTCTAAATAAAACGTTTTGGCATCTTGCTCCGGGTCGCAATGGATATTTATGGGATGATTTAAAAAAGGGGAATTATTTAGGATACGAATGGTGTGATAAAAAGTTCAATGACTTGAAGCAGTTGGATTCATCAACTGAAAACTATAAAATACGAAGACGTTTCTCTGAAGTCAGAAAAGGCGATTATTTTTGTATAATACGAGGCCGTCAGTGTCTTGCGATTGCGGAAGCATTAGAGGATTACGATTGCCAAGAAGCCCAAAAGGGGCCATTTGATTTTCAAACAATCAAAATTAAGTGGCTTGATCAATTTGAAACCCCAATTCTATTAAATACTTCATCGACCAAGACCTTTTCTGGCATCAATGGTGGTCAACGTTGGAAAGCATTAATTGAAGGCTTAACTGAAAAAGGATTTACTTTTGGAGAGCCTACTCCTAAGAAGAACATATTTAAGAAATTATATAAATTTACAACGTTTCATCAGTCCTACAGTTATGAAGATTTTATAGAAGGGATTAAACCTGTATTGTCTGAGGACAAAAACGAAGATGATTCTGACCAACCAAATGAAATAGAGTATGAGATTAAGCCTGGAATATTTTACAATGCCTGTGATAAAGCGGCACAATTGGCAGGTTATAGTGACCTTCAGGAAGCCCTTAAAGACGACAAGGCCACCAGAGCGGAGAAGTTTTCAAGAGCACAGCCTTATTACTTGATTATAGATGAAATTAATCGTGGAAATGTTGCCAATATTTTCGGAGAATTAATTACTCTTATAGAGCCAGACAAACGACTAGGTGGAGAACAGGAAACGACTGCGACATTGCCTTATTCAAAAGAAGATTTCGGTGTTCCTGGGAATCTTATTTTAATAGGAACTATGAATACTGCTGACAGGAGTATTGAAGCCTTAGACTCTGCTTTACGAAGGCGTTTTGCTTTTATTGAAAAATCTCCTCAAGCAGAACTCTTGTCTCTTGAGAAATTTAAAAACAACAATATTGATTTAGAAAACATGCTAAACACTATCAATAACAGGATAGAGGTATTGTTAGACAAAGACCATCTCATTGGGCATTCTTACTTCATGAATATTAAAACAATCGCTGATTTGCAAACCAACTTTAAAAACAAAATAATTCCATTGTTGGCAGAATATTTTTATGGGAAACCGAATATGATAGGCCTCATTTTGGGTCCTGATTTCGTTAAGGAGAATACGAAAGCTTCTTTTTTCAAAGAATTTGATAGTGATTTCTCCGATTTGGACGAGAAGAAAGCGTATAGTATAACTATCCCTGATACATGGGAAGCATTTAAGAGGATATATGAAAGTAATTAAAGTATTTGAATATTCCCAATTAAGTATCAACGAGACTGATTTCACCCAGGCTCATTTTGATCAATTAGTTAAATACAATGAGCGACACTATAATAAATATTTTAGTGTGGGACATAAGAGTATATATTTCAAGAATTATGTTGGGGTGTTCCAGGTTGGAAACTTGGCTATAGAAATACTGCCAAAAGCAGATAACAATCCCTTAACAACAAAAGAGCTTAAGGACAAATGGCACAATGCTCTTATTTACATGCTCCACTTGTGTGGCTACATCAAAATTGATAGTATTTCAAGAGCAGATTTAAAACTACAAAATATTAGTTTGATAGACCTTTTTTACAAGCTATTTATAGATGAGACGAAATCTATAGTTCATCATGGGCTTATTCGGGCGTATCGTCACAAATCAGAAAATCTCCCTTATCTAAAGGGGCGATTAGTTTTCAATAAACATTTATCTGAAAACTATTTACATAGGGAGAAGTTTTATACTGTATCCCAAGTTTACGATCACAATAACATTTACAATCAAATACTCTGTAAAACACTAAAGCATTTAAAGAATAATGTTAATAAAGGAAACTTGTTTTACAGTGAAATATGCAACCTTCTTTACCAAATGGAAAATTCCTCGTGATGGGCAACCAAGTGATGGAGATTTAAAACAGATGTATGCATACAATATACATTTCGGAGCGAAACAAAGTATTTTGCTCTATCCATATATGGATGGAAACCAGGTAATAGGTTCGCCATATAGAGAATCAGAGGCTGTGAAAAACGAATTTTGTGATCATTCTTGCTCAACATATTTTATAGATCTTTTTGACAATGATGGATATATCAAGAAAGATGCAGGAAAGGAATTAGTCGAATCTCTTTGTTTTTCTTGAAAGAGACTAAATAGGGGATATAGCGATCAGGATATAATCTATGCTCGGATCAATAGCAGGCGACATTATCGGTTCAGTATATGAGTGGGATAGAATCAAAACAACTGATTTTCCACTATTTCAAGACAAATGCGACTATACAGATGATTCTGTTTTAACTATTGCCACTACCTATGCCATACTAAGCGAAACCTCATATGCTCAGTCTTATAAGGATTTCAGTAGGAGATATCCAGAAAGAGGTTATGGAGGCCGTTTCCAGGGATGGATCATATCCGACACCTTAGAGCCATACAATAGCTGGGGCAATGGATCTGCCATGAGAGTGAGTCCTGTGGGCTTTGCTTTTGAATCTATTGAAGAAGTATTAGAACAGTCTAAAATGAGTGCGGAAGTAACTCACAATCACCCAGAAGGGATTAAGGGGGCACAGGCAACTGCCTTGACGATATTTTTAGCTCGAAAAGGAAACGATAAAGAAACCATCAGAAAAGAAGTTTCACAACGATTCAACTACGATTTAAGCAGAACTGTTGATGAAATCAGACCCAACTACTATTTTAATGAATCTTGTATGGAAACAGTTCCAGAAGCAATTATTGCTTTTCTTGATTCTGAGGATTATGAGCATTCCATTCGATTGGCGGTTTCACTGGGAGGAGACAGTGACACTCTTGCTTGCATAACTGGCGGAATTGCAGAAGCATATTACAAAGGAGTGCCTGAGCATATAGTTAATGAAGTAATGAAGATTATACCAGATGAATTTATTGAAATCATTGAGCATTTTAGAGAAAGATATATGGATAAGAAGATGAAACAAAAACTCAAATGCCTAATTGGAGCAACTCCTGCATCTGAATCTGGCTTCAAAAAAAGAATGAGATTTCATCAGGGATGGTGGAGGGCTTTTGTTCTTGGAGAAAATGAAGGCCAACATCCACTCGATATACAAAAGACAGTATGTAATACAATTCTTGATGGGGAACAATCCAAGAAGAACTTTTTGACAGATAAAACAACTCAGGTTGTTGAGCAAATTCTACAAAATAGATGTGGTGGTAGCTCTGGGATCATTGAAGAAGATAGACTTTTTAATAATTTATTATCGAGTCAGCCTCTTTGTTTTAACTTTTTTTCTGAGCTTAAATCTGATAAAGTTTTTGCTTTAGATGTGATGAACAATCTTGGCTTCAATCTCTCTATTGTAAAAGATGTCATATTTGAATATGCTCCCAGTGCAAACTACACAAATGACAACTCTGCCTTTGACGTTGCATTAAAAGTTACGAGAGAAGGCAAAAAAGGCTTAATCGGACTGGAATGTAAATATACTGACACTTTTTCTGCAAAAAAATATGATAGAAAAGAATATCAGAGTATTTTTGAACGAAGTAATATCTTTATTGAAAAATATGATGACTACAAAATCAGTAAATTTAATCAATTATTCAGAAATCAACTTATTGCAGAAGCTCTGAAGCAAAATGGTGAATATGATTTTGTCATTACTGGACTGTTTTGCCATAAGGATGATGCTGGAATTGAGACAGGAGAGCAATTCCAAGAAATGCTTAACTGTAAAGATAAGCTTTTCAAAGTGATAACATATCAGGATTTTATCAGTGCAATACAGCAATTAGATATAAGTTGGGAACAGAGAGAGTTTAGTATGATGCTATGGGCAAGATATTGTGGAACAAAACTCAGTGATGCAGTTTGTTGAAATGTTGTACATTGCGAGGTTATTATATCACGAGTAGAGAATTAGTATTGAATGAAACCTTATGGTAAAATAATATAAAATGGAATAAAGCTTTTGAAGGTGTATAACTATAAACTAGACCGAAGAATGTCTTTAGGGGAATAATAAGTTGTGAACTCATTAGGATATGCAATTGGCGATGAGGTATTCATCATTTTGCAGACAGGCATTTTATCAACTGATGATATTAAAATGCATTATACAAAAATCTTTTACTGAGAGAAGTATATATGCCATTTGAAAGAACTCAAAGAGTAGTCTTAAAAGCACATAATTCCACAATTGGAGTGGTAATTGATGGCCCAAAGGTCAGACGAGGGAAAAGCTGGTATCAAGTTGCTTGGGACGGTGAAGTCAAATGGAATCGAGAAGAAGATCTTAAACTTTATGGAGGACAAAAGAGTGTATTGGATTTTATGAAATCCAATGTTTATGTTGGCATAGACTCATTTATTCAAAAAGTAACTTTATCCAAAATAATTGAGCCTCAAAAAAACACTCTATACAGCTATAATGCTAGCAGGACTCAGTTGTTTGGATATCAATATAAACCCCTAATGAAATACTTGTCATCACCTTCAAAACGAATATTAATTGCTGATGAAGTAGGATTAGGTAAAACAATTGAGGCGGCCTATATATTCCAGGAGGAAAGAGTAAGGCATGATATTGACAGGGTAATGATAGTTTGCCCCTCCCAGTTAAGAATAAAATGGCAAAATGAGATGTGGGAACGTTTTGGAGAAAGATTTGAAATCCTGAACTCCAGCAGAAGTTATATGACATTGCCCAGAGATCCTGATAATGCGATTTATCATAGGTTATTCGGAATCGCATCATATAACAGTATTAGAGGGGACAAGCTTTACCTAAGGTTGGAAGAAACCCCAGCGGCCTTGGACTTGTTAATTGTTGATGAAGTTCATCATTGCAGAAATAGAGCCACGAAGAACTTCAGAGTAATTGAAGCCTTAGCTGAGTCGGCTTCCGCAGTCGTGTTCTTGAGTGCAACTCCTGTGCATACGGGAAATGATAACTTATATAATCTTATGAATTTGCTGCTTCCAGAAAAGTTTAGCATTCAAGAAGCTTTTTTTAGGCAATTAGATATCAATTCACATGTTTTAAGAGCTGAGAGATTCCTGCTAAATGGTAATCCTGAGGCAATTAATGAAGCAAAGAAGGAAATGAATCATTTGAAATATTCAGATATTTCCAACGACCCATTTTATGAAATCATCTGTAATAATCTCAATGACCCCAAGATATCTACTGATAAGCACTTTCTAGTTGAGACCCAAGAAATGCTTTCGGGATTAAATATTCTGAATGAAGTATTGAGTAGGACTCGAAAAAGGGATGTTCAAGAAAAAGCACCTGTAAGAAATGCCAATTCGATTTCATTTCATTATACCGAATAAGTATGCCTCATTATTACTCGTCAGAGTCACTGCATATTGGTATGGATCAATTTGACAAGTCATTAAAAGATATAGTAGAAAAATATAAA
>CAZDWF010000174.1:0-5969 GCA_964508895.1 uncultured Bacteroidales bacterium | reverse complement strand
ACGCTACAGAACAGGAAGCCATCGATGAAACAGAAAAAATATTAAAACTATATGCCGAATTTAACATTCATCGACGTCATATAGAGAAACTTAGCATGCATTCAATTTTAAGCATCTTATTATACAATAATTAAATACCTTTGTGAGTTCAAAATAACAGTATGAAAAAAATCCACCTACTTGTATTGAAAGCGTACATGGGGCCTTTGGTGTTTACATTTTTTGTGTCGCTTTTCATATTGTTAATGCAGTTTTTGTGGCAATATATTGATGAATTGGTAGGTAAAGGACTTGAATGGTATGTTGTTACAGAACTATTATTCTATGCTTCATCAACCTTTGTCCCCCTTGCTCTGCCCCTGGCCATATTGATTTCTTCCTTAATGACATTCGGTAACCTTGGTGAACATTATGAACTCGTTGCAATGAAATCATCTGGAGTAAGTCTATGGAAAATAATGAGGCCGCTTATTGTTTTGTCAATTCTAATCAGCGGATTCGCATTTTACTTTTCCAATAATGTTCTACCTGTAGCCAACCTTAAGTTTAAGTCTCTTTTATACGATGTCAGGAAACAGAAAATGGCCTTCGATATTTCTGAGGGTATATTTTACAATGGAATGGATGGATACGTTATGCGGGTCGGCAGGAAAGATGATGATGATAAAACTATTCATGATGTTATGATATATAATCTTAAAGACAGACATGGGAACATAGATCTTACCTTAGCCGAATATGGGACAATGGAATCGACTCCTGAAGGCAGGTATCTCATATTTACCTTATATAATGGTTATAACTACAGAGAAAACGTTGATCAGAAAGATTATTATCATAATAAATCATTTCAGAGAACATATTTTAAGGAAGAGATCAGAAGGTTTGATCTTTCAGGATTTGAACTTACCCGTACAAATGAGGAATTGTTCAAAAACAATTATCAGATGTTGAACATAAGTCAGCTAAACCTGGCAATTGACTCCTTAAATAATATGTATAATAATCGCCTGGAGTCATATTCCAAAAACTATGTTAGGTATTATTTCCTGGAAAAACTTGATACTGTTCCTTATCTGCCTAATGACACGATTGATATTGCCTCCATTGATATTCTTCAGAGATTTAATAAACAGGAAAAGAGAGATATTGTTACTCTTGCACTGAACCAGTCGAGAAATACCAAAAGCCTGATCGACAACACCCTCCTGGACCTGAAAGCAAAAACAAACTGGATAGTAAAACATAAGGTGGTTTGGCATAAAAAATTCACTCTTTCTTTTGCCTGCCTGGTTTTATTCTTTATTGGAGCACCATTGGGTGCAATTATCAGAAAAGGTGGATTAGGGCTTCCTGTAGTATTCTCCATAATCTTTTTTGTAATTTTTCACATCATCAGCATTACAGGAGAAAAAGCAGCAAGAGCAGGTGCAATGGATATAAAATCAGGAATGTGGCTTGCTTCGTTTGTACTTTTACCACTTGGAATATTCTTAACTTATAAAGCAACAACAGACTCCCCTTTGATGGATATAGAGATATGGACCAAAAGAATTAAAATGTTTTTCAACTGGTTTCGCAGAAAGAAAGATCATTGATTCCTCTTTGTCCTCTCCCAAACACCTGACTTCACAGGTTTCAGAAACTTAAAGAATCCGAGAAACAATGCCAGATTCATTGCATAAAAATGTGTGATAAGCCTCAGATATCTATTATGAATACCTGCACCTTTCAGGATTCTGTCAAACAATGGAAGCAATAACACCAGTAACTGGATTATTAAGATGGGAAAATATAAAGTGTATTGAAAAGCCAGAATAATATTTGAGATAAGGGCAAAAATGATTAAAAATGGCCCAAACCAACGAATTACCTTATGAGAGAGAAAGCAAAAACCAATATGTTTTCTAAACAGAAGGTTAAAAAAGGTTTTCAAGTTCTGGAAATTGCCTGTGGCGATCCGGATCTTTCTTCTCAGCTCATCTGTAATATTATTGGAAACATCTTCATAGACTTTTGCATCAAGATCATTAATAGCTTGCTTCCTCTTTTCAAAGATCTTCATATTAATATAAAAATCATCAACAAGATAGTTTGATGGTACCATTTCATAATCTTCTCTTCTAATAGCATAGCAACCACCAAAAGGCCCCATCATTGCACCCCACAGTCTTCCTTCCATATTCTTAATAAATACTTCTCTTGAAATGTACTGACTTTCCTGTATTGATATTCCCTCTTTCTTTAATCCAACATTTAACATATTGGTATCAACAAGCCCGATCCTCTCATTTTTAAAGTTCCTCACAAGCTTGAAAATCGTATGTTCATCAAACATAACATTAGCATCAGTAAGGACTATAATACTTCCATTTGAAGCGTTAACCAGGTCATTAACAACATTCTGCTTTCCACGTCTTTCAGTAAAAGGGTAAAACTTCAAGGTATCTGATTTTTCAATCAGGCCATTTAATATCTCGTTGGTTTTGTCTGTAGAGCAATCAGACCCAACCAGCACCTCATATTTTTCAGTCGGATAGGAATTTTTATAAATGGACGAAATCTTTTCTTCAATAACATCTTCTTCATTAAATGCTGATATTATTATAGATACCATTGGCAGATCATCATCCCTTGAAAAAACCAGGGAGTTTGCAGACTTCTTCCATGACAGCACCTTTAATATTGTAGGATAAAAAAGGTATGAGTAGAAAATCAGCAATAAGCTAATCCAGAATATTAATACAAAAGTTATCACAATAGTCCTTTATAAAAATCAGCCAGTTTTTTGGTTATCTCAAAATTATCGTATTTCAACCTTATAAATTCTGAAGCATTTTTACCCAGAACTTCAAAATTATCAAAATTATTGAGGAGTTTTTTAATTTCATCATAAAATGATTCAGGATCATCAGCTAAGAGAATATTCTTCTCATGTGTAGTATCTATACCTTCAGTCCCTATTGATGTGGTAATTATCGATTTACCTAATGCCATACCTTCAATAATTTTGATCCGCATTCCACTTCCTGATAAGAGTGGTACGATCATAATGGCTTTAGACCTCATAAAATCATGTGCATCATCAACTTCACCAATAAATTCCACTCCTGCAATATTGATCCTTTTTATTTTTTTAGGAGCATTTCTTCCTGCGATGAAAAATTTTAGTTCAGGATACTCCTTATTTAACCTGGTCCAGACATTATCAATAAACCAGATAATACCCTCTTGATTTGGCCCCCAGTCAAGAGCCCCAATATGAAATAATGTCGGGTACTCAATCGTATCCCGCTTATCATCCAGATCTGAAGTGAAAATTCCTGTCGGACAAACAAATGATGGAATATTACAAGCAAGTTCCTTCAATGACTTATCATCTCTGTTTGTAATAGGAATAACACAATCATAGGAATTCATATAATTCAATTCCATCCTGCGGATTCTTGAAGCGAGATTCTTCAAATAATATTTCTTAAGAGCTACATTCTGTCTTGCAGTTCTTTCCCAAATCTCAAATTCAATATTATGTGCTCTCATCGAAACCAGCGCTTTGCTGTATTTTCTTATCGTATTTATATAAGGAGCAACATATAAACCTTCTAATTGGATAACATCAAATGCTGTATTTTTCAGGATCTGAATAAGTTTATCATTAAAATCCTCATTTATAAACCTTTCAGCATTATAGGGTAACTTACTGAAAAGTAAATTCTTAAAGGCATCAAGCGGACTGATATCCGTATCTATATTTACAGTATGAAAGTTTATAACAGATTTTAGATCTTCCGGGATCTGATCAGGATCAAAATAATGCTTGGAGGTATTCATACTAAGAATACTAACTTCATGACCCAAATGCGCAAATGATCTTGACATGCTCAATGTTGCAATTGCACCTCCGTCTTTGGGAGGGTAAGGTAACTTATTACTTATTTGTAGTATTCTCAATATTCTACTCCTAAAAGCACAAATATATATGGAAAATATTAGTTTTCCACATTTTTCACAGCATTAAATAAATGCTCAAAAGTATTGGTTTTACTTTAAGTAAGTTTTTTCTATATTTTTGCAGGATATGATTAAGATCGATAAGCAATTATTAGAAAAGCTAAGCTCACAAGCTAAAAATTCTCCCAGAAAAAGAATGAACTATAATTTTCACAAAGAAGACGGAGACACGCTTCAACGAATGCTAAATGCTATTGAACCAGACTCATATATAAGGCCGCACAAACATGAAAATCCTGATAAAAGAGAAGTTTTTTTTGCTCTAAAAGGGATTATTGCGATCATAGAATACAATGATGATGGTGATATTACTGATTATAGCATTCTTGATTCGAAAGCAGAGAACTATGGAGTTGAAGTGAAACCCGGAACATGGCATTCTATGATATCACTTGTGAACGGATCAGTGGCATATGAAGTGAAAGATGGACCATATGATCCTGCTGATGACAAGATTTTTGCGAGCTGGGCACCGGAAGAAGGAAGTACAGATGAGTTAGTTTTTATTGACAAAATTCTTTCTTTTATAACAGCCTAGTAATAGATTCTTTAAATTTGCCAGATAATACCATTAATTATATGAATAAGCCAAGTATACCAAAAGGGACAAGAGATTTTTCACCCATTGAAATGCTAAGGAGGCAATATATTTTCAGCACCATTGAAAGTATATTTAAGACTTATGGCTATCTCCCTATTGAAACTCCTGCAATGGAAAACCTCAGCACACTATTGGGGAAATATGGAGATGAAGGGGATAAACTTCTTTTTAAGATTCTCAATTCAGGGGATTATTTATCTAAGTCACGTATTAAGAACATTGATGAGATCAATACCTCAGTGCTTACTACCGAAATCTCTGAAAAAGGATTAAGATATGATTTAACAGTTCCTTTTGCACGATATGTTGTTCAACATAGAAATGATATCACTTTTCCATTTAAAAGATACCAGATACAGCCTGTATGGAGAGCGGATAAACCACAGAAAGGAAGATACAGAGAATTCTACCAATGTGATGTGGATGTAATTGGAAGTAAATCATTACTGAATGAAGTGGAGCTCATCCTGATTATCGATGATGTATTTAGCAAATTGGGCATTAATGCTGAAATTATGTTAAATAACAGAAAGATATTAAGTGGCATATCAGAATATATTGGCGAAAAAGACCGAATGATGGATATTACCATTGCCATTGATAAACTCGATAAGATTGGTGCTGAAAAAGTAAATAATGAACTCATAGAAAAAGGCATTTCTAAATCTGCAATTGAAAAACTTCAACCGGTTCTGAACCTGGAAGGCAAATTAAAAGAGAAGTTTCCTGCATTAATGAATTTACTTAAAGATACAGAAGATGGAGCACAGGGATTAAATGAATTGAATACAGTAATGCGTCATGTAAAAGATCTTGAAATAAAGTCGAAATTTAATCTGGATCTAACACTGGCAAGAGGACTGAATTACTATACCGGAATTATTATTGAAGTAAAAGCCAAAGATGTAAGTATTGGAAGTATCTGCGGTGGTGGCAGATATGACGACCTTACAGGAATCTTTGGATTAAAAGATATATCCGGTGTAGGGATCTCATTTGGAGCTGACAGAATCTATGATGTGATGAAGGAATTAAACCTCTTTCCTGTAAACAAGATAGATACAACACAATTATTGTTTATCAACTTTGGCACTGAAGAAGAAAAGTATTGCTTAAAGTTAATCAAGAAGTTAAGGGAGAAAGGCATCAGCAGCGAGCTATATCCTGAAGCAGCAAAGATGAAGAAACAATTCACATATGCTAATAATAAATCGATTCCTTTTGTTGCAATTGTTGGTGAGAATGAGATGAAAAGCAACACAATTACACTGAAAGATATGGTGAGTGGTGAGCAAATAGAAATTACAGCAAAAGAGCTAATTGATAGATTTATTAAAAAGTAACACTTAATTATAAT
>CAZDWF010000173.1:0-5981 GCA_964508895.1 uncultured Bacteroidales bacterium | reverse complement strand
TTAATATTTTTACCCTATTCTTTGTTTACTTAATTTAGCCTGAATTATTGCTGGAATTATACAATAAATTTCTCTCTAATATTGAGTATAGTGGCAAAAGACAGAACCAAAGCCTATCAAATTATTGGCGCAAAAGAACTCCTCATGATGTGACGCTTGACTTAAGAATGTCGTCCGATATCATAGTCAGAACAGTTCGTTCATTTACTCATCCATATCCTTGTGCGAATCTTCTATTTGAGAAAAATATCATAAAAATTGTTTATGCAACACCAATGCCTGCAGACATGTCCCATGAACAGTTGCAAAGGATTGAACCTGGTAGAATTATTAGTGTTGATAATAAAACAATACAGGTAAAAGTCGATGACGGAATTATCAAACTGGAATGTCTAAATAAAATACCCGAGGAATTGCTAATAGCAAAATATATCCATCCGCCTTCCAAGTATATTTCTAAGTACAATATTAAACTAGAGTAATGCAACTACAGCTGTATGCCTTCATCATCAGACAGCTCAACCAGATTTCGACAGAGGGTTGGCCAGCCCTACGGCGCAAGCTGCAGAGATTGGTACTGTTGCCCCTTGAGTTGCCTTTCATTTTTTTGGCGTTTTTTTTGGTTTTGTTGATACGATTGATTCACACATTCGTCATTGTTCGGATTGGCTCGGTGGATGTGGGAAGGATTGGCGGGATTTACCAAGGAGACTGGTACTTGAGCGAAAAAGCAGACGGACTGCATCTGGACCAATATTTGGATTTTTTCTGGTTTGCTAAATCAACAGGCCATGTGAACAGACAGTGGCTTCAAATGTGGTGGCACGCCTTGCCTTCGGTTCCTGGAACTAAATTATGGAAGCATGTATTGAGATTGAACAGGTTATTTCCTGGATTTGAAATACATGAAATACCAAAACCTCATGTCTATCCTGATTTGAAACAATGGCAAGCACATTTAGTCGATTCATCACCTGGAAGGATGGACATATATAATAAGCGCTTGAATTCCGTATTGAAGAATAGGAAAGCCAACATTGCATTTAGTTTGGAAGAAGAAGAAATGGGTCGCAGAGCATTGGAAGATCTTGGAATCCCAAAGGAGAAACAGTACATCTGCTTTCATGCGCGAGACCCGGTTTATCTTGATACAGTCTACAATAAACTAAACTGGAGCTATCATAATTATCGCGACTCTAACATTCAGAATTACGTTCTGGCGGCTGAGGAAATGGCGAAACGCGACTATTACGCTGTTAGGATAGGGGCGATCGTTAGGGATTCAATTCATAGTTCGAATCCCCAAGTCATAGACTATGCAACCAGTGGTCAAAGAACAGATTTTAATGATATCTACATTGGAAGCCATTGCCGATTTTTACTATGTTCAGATGGAGGCATATCGGCAATTCCTGAAATGTTCAGAATCCCTGTAGTTTATGTGAACTGGACAGCTATTTTAAGAATATCAACCTGGCAGTTGAATGGACTGTTCATCTTCAAAAAGTTCTTCCTGAAGAACCAAAAGCGTTATATGTCCTTCTCCGAGATTATGAATCTCAAATTTGGTGGCAGTGATACTTACGAAATGTTCGATAGACTGAACTTGGAATTGATTGAAAACACGCCGGAGGAAATCTGCTCAGTCACTGTCGAGATGGATGAGCGTTTGAATGGTACCTGGAAAGATAGCGAAAAAGATGAGGAACTTCAGCGACGCTTTTGGGCGCTCTTTGGGCCAGACAAATTAAGAAGCCCCGATCTCCGCATTGGGGCCGAGTATTTGAGGCAAAATAGAAATTTGTTAGTCTGAGCACAATGTCATTAACTTAACCGATCAGTTTGTAAGCTGGAAACAAGTTTACACCACTCTCAGACCTCAGACTTCTTAGTGTTTAAAGGAACAAAAAGGAGTCCTTTTATTCGTGATGACACTTTATCCCGGATTGAGCGCCTAACGGCAAAGATAAAAGAGAAGTGTAAAGATATTTGGATGGTATAAAGAACAGATTGATTGAAAAGGAAATATGCAGCAAATGAAGGTTCCGTACTTAGATCTGAGGGTAACCGATGCAGGCTTAAAAAAAAGCCTTCTGAAAAGATTTGAAAAGATCCTGGCTCACGGAAGAATCGTTAAAGGACCTGAGCAACAGGAATTTGAGGATCGATTTGCTAATGAAATTGGTGTCAAATATGCAATTGGTGTCAGTTCTGGTAGCAGTGCTTTGCTGCTGGCACTGTTAGGTTCTGGGGTGGGGCATGGAGATGAAGTGATAACAACGCCGTTTACATGGATCATTACGATACATGCTATAGCTGCTACAGGAGCAAAGCCAGTTTTTGTAGATGTTCTGGACGATTTTAACATTGACCCCCATGCCATTGAAAAGGCAATTACATCTAAAACCAAAGCTATTGTTCCCATGCACGTGGCTGGACATATGTGTGATATGTTAAATATATCAAGAATTGCAAAAATGCACAGTCTTTTAATTATAGAAGATGCTGCTCAGGCATTTTGCAGTGCATTGAATGGGAAGCGTGCAGGCACTTTTTCAACTGCTGCAGGTTTCAGTATGAATCCAATGAAGATTCTTCATGCCTATGGTGAAGCTGGAGCAGTTACTACAAACAATAAACGTATATACGATAAGATCAAACAGTTGAGACATGCTGGTACAAAAAGATACCTGAAAAAGAACCACCATATCAATAGATGTAATTTTATTTCTTTAAATCATAAAATAGATACAATTCAAGCATCTTTCTTGATTGAAGAGATCGAACGCATTGAAGAAATAAGAAAGAAAAGAGATGTCATAGCAGAATTCTATGACAAGGAGCTTGAAAATACAGGTTGTTATCCTCAAAAACCCAATGAAAATGAGATACATGGTAGATATTATTACATTTTTACATGTAAGAAGCGAAATGAACTGCTAAAGTATCTGACGCAAAAGGATATTGAATGTAAATTATTCTACTCTCCTTTAGTATGTGATGCTGCTGTATACAGAAGGATTTCTAAACCGAATTTGCCGGTAGCGCGGCGATTGCTTAGACAAAGTCTGTCTGTTCCTCTACATGAGAACATGACGGTGAAGCAAGCAGAGTATGTTATTGACAATATTAAGCAATTCTATAAACAGAGTTCAATCCAAAGATAACTTTTTAAGAGTAGGAGTTGTATAAAGTGAATGAATTATATAAGACGCGAGATACATGCAGGTTATGTAACAGCAAGAACATGGAGTTAGTCGTTCCTTTAGGGAAAAGCCCAGTTTCAGAAAAATATCTTACGCGAGAAAATCTCTCAGTTGAGCAGGTAAGGGTCCCCCTAAACCTATATTTTTGTTTAGAATGCTCGCATGTGCAGTTGCTTGACGTTGTTGAGCCGGATTTTCTCTGGTCTGATTTTACTTTTCAGACAGCAAATAATCTTGCTTTGGTCGAACATTTTCATGATTTGAGTGAAAGAATGTTGTCTTTTAACCCAATCAAGAGAGATGACCTAATCATCGATGTTGGAAGTAATGATGGCACATTGCTTCGGTGTTTTAAAGAACGTGGGTATCGAAATATCCTCGGCGTAGACCCTGCCGATATCATTGCTGCAGAAGCCACACAAAAGGGGATTCCTACGATAACTGCCTATATGAATGGAGTAACAGCCGAAAAAATATTAAGGGATCACGGTAAGGCATCAATAGTCACGGCCAACAACGTTTATGCACATGTTGATGATTTAGCAGGAATGACCGATGCTATCAAGGCTGTGCTGGCAGTAGACGGACTTTTTGTTTTTGAAGTATCCTATTTACTGGATGTTGTTGAAAAAATGCTAATAGGAACTATTTTCCATGAACATCTATGTTACCACTCTGTTAAGGCAATGAACCGTTTTCTTAAATCTCAAGATATGGAATTGATTCATGTTGAAAGAGGACCTGAGCAAGGTGGGGCTATTATGGGATATGTTCAGTTTAAAGGTGGTCCCAGAGATATTCAAGAAAGTGTTGCCATGTTACTAAAACTCGAAAAAGAACATAAGCTTGATAAACCACATAAAATCCGTGGAATGTATGAAGGATTAGAATCTGTAAAAGCAGAAGTAAGAAATATAATATCAGGTATGCGAAAAAAAGGAAAATCAGTTGCAGGATTTGGTGCAGCACGCGCTGGTACAACTCTGTTAAATTACTTTGAAATTGGGAATCAAATAGATTTTCTGGTAGATGATAATAAGGACAAACATTATAAGTTTTCTCCTGGTGATAAAATTGAAGTATTACCTACTTCAGAAATTTATCATAAAAGGCCAGACTGTTTGTTGATTCTAGCATGGTTTCATGCTGATAAAATAATTGAAAGCCATCAAAATTTTATTGATGAAGGTGGTTCTTTCTTGCGTTTATTCCCGAGCGTCAAAATTGTCAGATAACGACTCAATTAAATCAAAACAAGAAAATATCTGTCGTACTTGCCGGCAGGCAACGATAGATACATTAATTGATTTTGGTACACAGCCAAGATGCTTTGACTTTCTTGTAAATAATGAAAACACTCCAAAATTGTTTGATTTTTCTGTTGCGCAGTGCAGAAGCTGTGGCATCATTCAGTTAAAAAACCCAATTCCAGCGAAATATTTACATCCAAAATTTGATTGGATTAGAAATAAAGAACCTGATAAACATGCTGATTTATTGGCAAAGGGTTTATTGGAGTATCTGGAAAATGATAATTCGAAAGTTTTATTTTTATCAGTTTACGATAAAAAGCTCTATGATTTAATAAACGAGCATGTAAGTAAACAGGCGTACCTATTAGATCCATTGAAGGATCTGGGTATTAAAAATTCTCATCCTGGACAATCCCTGATTCAGGAACAAATCACCCGAGAGAAATTAAAAAAACTTAGTGTGAAAATTGGGAAATTTGACTTGATTGTTACTTGTCGAATGCTAGAGCATGCGCATGACGCGCATGGATTTATTTCGAGTTTAACTCAATTATTAAAGCCAAATGGTCGGTTGGTTATTGAAGTACCCGATAGCACAAAAGCGCTTTTGCAGGGCGACGTAGCAATGTTGTGGGAAGAACACACAAATTATTTTACACCTGAGTCCTTAAAAGTTGGATTTAATATAATGGGTTACCGGCTCGAGAAATATATTGGTTATCATTATCCACAAGAGGATGCTATTATTGCTATCTTTCAACATCAAAAGCCTACAGAAACTCTAAATGTATCAATGCCAGTGGGTGAACTTTCCCTAGGCAAGATGTTCGTTAAAAAAATTGAGTATTTAAAAACGAAAATAGTAGACGAATTATCTGAGTTAAAACAACAAAATGGTAATATAGTAATTTTTGGAGCGGGACATCGAACAGTTATGTTTCTCAACTTATTGAAATTAAACAATCTAGTTTCTTATGTAATTGATGATGATCAAAGGAAACAGAAATTGATAATCCCAAAAGCTGGTCTTGAGATTCATAATTCTGATTTAATTATAAAAGAGAATATTGGGGTTTGTCTTTTATCTGTTAATATTGAAATAGAGGAAAAGATAATAAATTTAATTAATACTAAGACAGGGAGAAATATTCAATATTTTTCAATTTCCCCTGACAGCAATAATGCGTTGCCGGCCTTAAAAGTACTTTAACCCTAAAAAGAATATAGAATATGTCATTCGATTTTATGCCGAAATATGATGATCTAAACAATGAATCAACTGATATAGTGCTTGTCATGCCAAATATGAGTTGGTTTAATAAAAGGGTCAAGTTTTGTACGCCATTCACGGCTATTAATTTAACCACAATAATTAAAAAGGGTGGATTCGATTTCACTCTAATAGATGCAACCATAGAAAATTTAAGCGAAGATGAATTTGAAAGAAAAATTAAAGATATTAACCCAAAAATTGCACTTATATCTTCTATTTCAGTTCAATATGCTAGCCAAACACACTTAG
>CAZDWF010000172.1:0-5999 GCA_964508895.1 uncultured Bacteroidales bacterium | reverse complement strand
AAGAAAGCTTCCTGAATACGATCAATTATCGGTTTAATACTTACCACTCATTCACTCTTGACAATCATAAAGATTTATACGAAACAATATCCTTTTCTTATGATAATGAGCTTCTTCTCAAAGGACTTATCCTTGGAAGCAGCAAATTAGTAATAGCTTCAGTATTTCAACCGGAAGATACTTCAATAATTAATAAATATAAGGAATGGAAGGACCTTAAGGCCTATCTTGGAACACAATATACATTGCCGATTGAAAAACGTACACCTAAAATTGACAGCCTGGAAGAATTGGCTAATTCGACCGAAAGGATCCTTGTCCGGTATTCAGCTGAATTTGAAAAAGCACAAAGTTCATTTGATATTACCTGGAAAGATGTTCAAAAGAATCTGAATAAAAATGAGGCTGCCATTGAATTTATCAGCTTCCAGTATCATAATAAAAAAGAATGGACTGATAGCATTATATATGCTGCATTGCTATTAAGAGATCAAGATACTTTGCCAATCTTTATTCCATTATTTGAAGAAAAACAATTAAGAGATCATATTTCACAATGCAAATCAAATAGTAACAATTTGTTTGTTGCAAATCTATATTCTTCAGCCAAAAGGGCTGATATTCTTACAAAAGACACATATTATAATTTTGGAGATTCGCTGAAAAACCTAATATGGAAACCTTTCGATTCATTATTGCAAGATATTGAGAGTATTTATTATGCGCCTTCAGGGGTATTGCATACTATTGCGTTTAATGCAATTCCATATCTGAATGGATCATTTCTTTCTGACAGATATAAATTATATCAACTTACAAGTACAAGAGAACTTACTAACAGGGAGGAATGGGATACTAAAATCACTTCAGAAGATAAAGCTTCTCTTTTTGGAGGCATTTATTATGATTATGATTTTGATACAACGGAGGTCAATGATATTGCCTCCAATATTAAGGTTCAGGAAAATGAGACTCAAAAACAAAATCGTTCATTAATGCTGGATGTTTCTTTCAATACAGAAAACTGGAAATATCTTCCAGGAACATTAGAAGAAGTGAAAAATATTTCCAGCTCTTTCAAACTTTACAATATTTCAGTAACAACATATTCAGGAAAGGATAGCCGGGAAGAAACCTTTAAAGATCTTGGCAAGAATACATCCCCGGACATTATTCATATTTCTACTCATGGATTCTTCTTTCCTGATCCTAAAACAAAATCAGACGATATCCTTAAGAAACTGGATCGAAATGATATTATTTATGCCATATCTGAGAATCCATTATTCAGGTCAGGATTGTTGTTTACAGGCGCCAACTTCACATGGCAGGGAAATCAAATACCGGATGGTATTGATGATGGTATACTTACAGCTTACGAAGTGTCAAACATGAACCTTTTCAACACAAAACTGATCGTCATGTCAGCATGTGAAACCGGGCTTGGTGATATTAAAGGAAGTGAGGGAGTTTTTGGTTTGCAAAGGGCATTTAAAATGGCAGGAGTTGATTACATTATTATGAGTCTATGGCAGGTGCCAGACAAAGAAACTGTTGAGTTTATGAATATATTCTATAATGCCTGGTTAAAAGGTTCAGAAATTCATGATGCTTTTAAATTCGCTCAGGATAAAATGAAAAAGAAATATGATCCATATTACTGGGCTGCATTTGTTTTATTGAAATAAGACTGTTGAAATTTACAATTTGACTATATCTTTAATAATCTATAACTTTATTAAAATTTATACCGAAAATGAAAACATCGATTCTCATTTTCCTTTCTTTTCTGATAGTGCAATTTCTATGTGCCCAAAACCTTAAGCTGGTCA
Organism: uncultured Bacteroidales bacterium; assembly: GCA_964508895.1. GTDB lineage: Bacteria > Bacteroidota > Bacteroidia > Bacteroidales > B18-G4 > M55B132. The sequence goes on along the minus strand of CAZDWF010000172.1, from coordinate 4,167 downwards.
CACCGATTGGGCATACTGATGAAATTGCATCAGTTGACATCTCTCCAAACGGGAAATATCTTATTTCAGGAAGTTGGGATGACAAGGTCATACTATGGGATATTGAAACCGGTAATGAGATACGTTCTTTTAATGGTCATAAGAGCGATATTCTTTCTGTATGTTTTTCTCCGGATAGTAAATATGCACTGTCAGGTAGCTTTGATGGTACTATGAAGCTATGGAATATTGAAACAGGCATGATGATAAGGTCATTTGAAGAACATAATGGGATTATTACGTCAGTTTGTTTTTCTCCTGATGGTAAATTTGCCCTTTCCGGGAGTGATGATAATGCCCTGATACTCTGGGATATTGAAACCGGAGAGCTGAAGAAAATTTTGAAAGGACATATCTGGGGCGTCTCCGATGTATGCTTCTCTCCTGATGGCAGATATGCTGCATCAGGTGGGTATATAAAGGTAAGGCTCTGGAATCTGAAGAGGGGTAAAAACATCAGGACATTTGCAGGACATCTAAGCTATGTGACCTCGGTAGACTTCTCGCCAGATGGAAATTATATAATATCAGGAAGCGAAGACGGAACAATCAGGCTGTGGGATGTGAAAAGCGGTAAAGAAATAAGAGCCTTTAAAGATCCTTCAGCATTTGGGCGGGTAAAATCAGTAAGATTTTCACCTGATGGCAAGTCATTGCTTTCAGGTCACTATAGTGGCATGAAACTCTGGAATGTTGAAACAGGAGATTTTATTAAATCCGTTGATATGTTTAAGTCCGATACGATCACATCTTATCACGGGATGAGCAACGTATGTTTTTCACCTTGTGGCCAATATGTTTGTTCAGCATGTAATAATGAGTTAATAATTTTATACAATATTCATACCGGAGCGCCTGTTAGATATTTCTCTGGTTTAGCCTGGGAGGTAACTTCTGTAGACTTCTCCCCGGATGGCCTTTTTCTTCTGTCGGGAAGCGGTGATAATACTGTCAAACTTTGGAACCTTCAAGAAGGAAAGATAACAGGGTGCGTGACTGATAAGGATGAAGCTGTGAGCATTGTAAGATTCTCTCCTGACGGAAACCTAGCCCTGACAACCAGCTTTGAAGTGTTAAAATTGAATGATGTAACAAATGGTCAGGAGATTTTATCTATTGATGGGCATACTTATGATATCAGGGATGTTACTTTCTCTCCTGATGGGAAATATTTACTATCCGGTAGTGATGACAGTACCATGAAACTCTGGGATACAGGGAATGGAAATGAAGTAATGACCTTCACAGGCCATGAAGGCCCGGTAATCTCCGTTTGCTTTTCGCCCGATGGAAGCTTTGTATTATCGGGAAGTGAAGATAATAAAATAAAACTCTGGAATGCAGAAACAGGGGACATTATCAGGACTTTTGACAGTTATTTATTAGACAATCCACATGCTAAATTTACCTCCGATAGTAAGCTTATATTATCTGCCAGCCAGGATGGTGAACTGACATTCCTGGATATAAAATCAGGTGAAGCTGTAAGTTCTGATCATTATAATATCGATGCCATTATAGTCATGAATTATTCACCCGACAGTAATCTTATGTTTTATATGGATGATGAGACTGATTTTGAATGGAGTGATGGCTGGGAGTTTGACATGAAGCTTTTTGATTTTGATAGTGGAAAAGTAACTACAACCTTTGATGGTCATAACGATTATGTAAACTCCATAAGCATTTCCCCAAACGGAAAGTATGTTCTGACCGGCAGTAATGACTTCACGATGATATTATGGGACATTAAAACCGGTTACCAGTTAGCCACCCTGATTAACATTGATGTCGATGACTGGATAGTTATTACTCCGGATGGCTTATTTGATGCCTCTCCCGGAGCCATGGAAATGATGCACTTTGTGAGTGGTATGGAGATCATCGAACTACAACAATTAAAAAGCAGGTATTATGAACCTAAATTACTTCCCAAGCTCCTAGGATTAATTAATGAACCCATCAGGGAGGTAGAGAGCTTTGATAAACTGGACTTATATCCCGAAATTCATCTTGAAAAAGTTGATGAACAGGGGCAATTAGCGATTAATCTTATAAACCGTGATGGAGGCATAGGAAAAGTATTGGTTTCCATAAACGGAAAAGAAATCATGGCTGATGCCAGGGGTGAAAACCCTGAGGCATTTGCTGACAGTCTGAACCTGTCATTCAGCATAAAAGATCATCCTTTCCTGAAATATGAAAGGGATAATATAATTGAAGTCAAAGCATATAATGAAGAAGGTTATTTGGTTAGTCGGGGGGTAAGTACATTGTATAATCCTGGTATCGCTATTGATGAGGATCCACCGAATATTTACTTTCTTTGTTCTGGAATCTCAGATTACACAGGAGATCAGATTGATCTCAAATATGCATCAAAAGATGCATCAGATATTGCTAAAGCTATTGGGTTGGGTGCACACAGGCTTTTTGGAGCAGAGAGAACCTTTATTTATGAGTTAACAACTGATAAGGAAAGTCCTGAAGAAAAGCCTTCAAGACAAAACATAAATGCCACTTTTAAAGAAATTGCCTCCAGGGCTAAATCTTCTGATGTATTCATTGTTTACCTTTCTGGACATGGCATTAACTGGGGCGGACAGGATGGTGATTTCTATTATCTTACTCAAGAGGCATATACTTCAAGTGCTGAAGCATATAATGATCCAGCTATCAGAAATTCATGTACCATTTCCAGTGACACCCTTGTGGAGTGGTTCAAAAAAATCCCTGCATTGAAACAAATATTAATCATCGATGCCTGTGCTTCAGGTAAGGTGGTTGATAATCTAATTGAAAACAAAGACATTGCCTCATCAACTATACGTGCGCTGGACCGGATGAAAGACCGTACCGGAATGCATATTATTACCGGATCCACAGCTGATGCTGTGAGTTATGAAGCAAGCCGTTATGGGCAGGGTATTTTAACCTATTCTGTTCTGGAAGGATTGAAAGGCCTGGCATTACGAGAAGGTAAATTTGCTGATATCAATATGCTTTTTCAATATTCAAGAGAAAGAGTACCTGATCTGGCAAAAGGGATTGGTGGAATACAGAAACCCCAGATATTTAGTCCTTATGGTGCGGAAAGCTTTGATATCGGTATTTATACAGAAGAAGACAAAGAACTTCTCCCCCTGGCAAAAATCAAACCCATGTTTATCCGTTCAAATTTTGTTGATGAGGATGAATTTGAAGACATACTGAGAATGGGGAATTCAGTGGATGAAAAACTAAATGAGTTATCAGCCAAAGGGACTGAGGCAGAATTAATCTATATAGATGTCAGGGAGTTTCCTGAAGCTTATAAACTATCCGGCTTGTATAAGCAAAATGAAGACCAGATCACACTGAATCTAAAGATCAGATCAGCCGATTCAAGTAAAATAATCATACTATCTGCAAAGGACAAAGAGGCACTGGTGAATATGATCCTGGAAGAGACAATTCTGGCCATTTCGAAATAGAATGAATTTCCCGGTTACTTTTCCCTCTCATAACTATTAACTATTACAATTGTAAGGAACTAAGCGGTTAATGAAACCATGGAAAACAATAAACTTATTGGCATCCTTGCTATAACTGCAGGAACTTTGATTATATTGTCGTAGTATGAGAACTAGTCACCGCTCACTGTAGAGTAATTTATCGTATATTTGAATTAACCGAACAAAATAAACTCCAGGATGGATGACAATAGCCTCCTGAAAAATATAAAAGCCAATAACAAGGAAGTAATTGCAGATTTCTACAAATCCTGCCGCAATGAGTTCATCGCCTTCGCTATGAAAAAGTTTTCAGTTTCTTTTAACTTCGGAAAAGAAATATTCCAGGAAGCTTTTCTGGCTATGTACAAAAATATCTGTAGTGGAAAACTCAGTTCTTTAAATTCCAGTCTTAAAACATATCTTTTCCAGATCGGCAGGAACCTTATCAGTAATGAAATGAAAAGGGATTCCAGGCATGCAGAAATTTCATCTTTGGATAATAATATTGATAAAGCACCGGGTATAACAACTCATAATGAAAGAGATGAAAAGGAAAGCCTATTCATACATGCTGTTAAATCAGCCATGCAGAACCTTGATGAAAAATGCCGTCAATTACTCAGGCTTTTTTTAT
>CAZDWF010000171.1:0-6014 GCA_964508895.1 uncultured Bacteroidales bacterium | reverse complement strand
CACTATTGCAGATTATATAGCGATGAAGTTAGACCGAAGCCTGTCGCCATTGGGTACCCCGTCTTAGATTCCATGTATCTGCAATATGTCATGCATTGTTTATAAAGATCATTGCCTCTTTCATCTTGCCATGTAATTAAATTACTAGCAGCTTCCCCAGATTGATCGATATATAACATTCCATGCATCTGGCCAGTAAGGCCAATAGCGTCAATCTTTGGATATTTGTTTTTAAAATAATTAATTAGCTGCTGGCAGATATTCAATATCAAGACAGGTTCTTGATTTCTCTCAGATAAACGAGATATCTGCAGTGATGTATTATTCGGTATAGTCTCTGATTCAATTTGCATCATCTCGTCCGTATCAATTAAAACGCCGCTTATTGTTGTTGTGCCAATGTCTAATCCTATGATTTTCAAATTTATCCTCTTTAGTCTATTAATGAACTTTTACAATGTAAGTTTTTGTATTACTATATGCATTTCCACAAGAATTGTAATTAATATTAATAAAATGTAATGACGATTTTTCAAGATATTATTGGGTTCTAATAACACGAAACTCGAATAGATAGGGATTAGTTATGGCTGATTATTAGACTTATTGAATCTTTATATGGTTCTATCCATTCAATTGCATGAGATTAATAAATGTTGATTATACTGATAAGAATGAAAATAAATATATCCCGCTAAGACATAATTAATGTAGATCGTATCTATTCTTTAAAAATAATCTATCTTAAACATTAAATAGTTGGCATCCCCGACAGGAATCGCCTGCCCTGACGGCCATTCCAGGGAACCCGCATTTTCTGATTCGAAGTTAGATACTCAAATGTTTTATTACGATGAAATAATAATCCCCTGCTCATTAGTAATTAAATATTTTTAAAAACTATAAGTTTATATTTGAAATCCCCTTTTTCAGAACACTGTCATGGTAAGGGGTCTAGTTATCCCCTGCTCGTCTTTTTGTTCTAATTTGCGTTTTTAGCACCCCCATATATAGACTGATTCGTTACTTTAAGTTATTATTCGCCAGATATGGGGATATAAAAGAAGATGGCGAGGGAGGGATTTGAACCCACGACCAAGGGCTTATGGGTTCAAACTCATTAAGTTTGAATCTCTACTACTAAAACGAAGTGGTTAAATTAAATATGGCGAGGGTGCACTCTTCGTGATGATAGCTTAATACCATCTCAGTGCGGGTATCTCCGTAACTCACTCATGTGAGTTGCGGTGAAGTTAATTACTAAGTAATCAATATGACCCAGGAAAAGTTGCTAAATTAAATAATTAAATGGCGAGGGTAAGATTTGAACCTTCGACCTACGGTTTAGGAAACTAGCGCTCTATCCTGCTGAGCTATGGGCGCAAGCGTAGAATATATTAACGTATGGTTAGCTAAATCGCAATGATTTTCCAAAGAAATCAAGGATTATAGAATTGATTCAACCAGCTTTTTTGTATACTGTTTCGCAGGATTTTCAAGTACTTGCGACGTTATTCCGGTTTCAATGATTTCCCCGTTATACATAACAGCAATCCTGTTGCATATATGCCTTATAACCTTGAGATCATGAGTTATGAACAGATATGTCAGACCAAGTTCATTTTTAAGATCCATCAGCAGATTCAATATCTGACCCTGAACGGAAACATCCAGGGATGACACCGGTTCGTCACAGACAATTATTTTTGGCTTTACAGCAATTGCTCTAGCAATTATTACTCTCTGGTTCTGACCTCCGCTCATCTGAGAAGGATATTTGTTTTTATCTTCAGGTGGAATCCCTACCAGCTCAAGCAATTTATCAGTTTCTCTATCATATTCTTCTTGTTTTACTATCTTGTGTATTTTCAATGGTTCCATTACCAGTTCCCCTATAGTCATTTTGGGGTCCAGGCTGTTACCTGATTGTTGGAAAATAATCTGTATATCTTTTCTATGCTTTCGCATACTGCTCTCATCTAATTCAGTGATATCCTTTTCGAAGAGTGATATCGTTCCACTGGTGGGTTCCAAAAGCCGCAGTACCAGATTTGCAGTTGTGCTTTTACCACTCCCGCTTTCGCCTATCAATCCGAAAGAATCATTTTCATAAATGGTAAATGTAATATTTTTTACAGCATCAATAATTGTTTTGCCGGAGATATTGGCTCCTGTAATAATAAAATGCTTTGAGAGATTATTGACAATAAGAACTCTTTCAGTCATTTCTGTCGCCCCTCATCGCCCATACAGGACATCGGGTGCTTCCTTCTGATATTTCAATAACTTCTGGAATTCTGTCGGTACAACTTGCCTTCCTGTATTTACATCTTCCATAGAATGGACACTCATCTTTGAAATAAGATGGTGCCAGTGGACTACCCTCAAGACTATACAACCTGCTCTCGTGGGAATCTAATGAAGAAGCACATTTAATCAGCTCATCAGTATATGGATGCATGGGATTTTCAAGCAAACGCTTCAGCGGACCTTGTTCAACGACCAGTCCACCGTACATAACAACCAGCTTGTCACAGATATACTTGGCCACATCAAAATCATGGGTAATAATAATGATTGCCATACCGTACTTTTTATTTATATCAATTAAAAGGTCCAGAACTTTTTTGCGAAGTATCGCATCAATTGAAGTGGTAGGCTCGTCTGCAATGAGCAAATCCGGTTTTCCCAGAATAGCCTGACAAATCATTATTCTCTGGTTCTGACCACCGCTTAGCTGGAAAGGATACATTTCCAGCACCGTTTCCGGTCTGCTGATACCAACTTCTCCAAGTGTCTTTAGAATGGAATCCTTGCTGTATTCAATACTGTGTGTATCAAGAAAATCTCGTAGTTGTTTTCCAATCTTCCTATATGGATTCAATGACATTGCAGGGTTTTGAAAGACATATGCTATTTCCCTGCCTCTTATTCTGTTCATTTCCTTTTCATCCAGTTCAGAAAGATTTTTCCCTTTGAAAATTATATTTCCTGCGTCAAGGGAACTCTCATCTTTTTCAAAAAGACCGGCTATCATTCTTGATGATACCGTCTTGCCGCTTCCCGATTCACCGATAACCCCGACAATTTCACCTTTTTCAAGCAATAGATCAAAACCCCTAATAATTTTTACAGGATTCTTTCTCTCTTTAAGGGATACTTCAAGATCATTGATTTTTAACATATTGTTTATTCTGTCCTCAATAATTATTATCTTCTATGGTATCAATCAATATTCTTCCCAGATCACCCAGAGATTTACTGCCGCTGCCCTCTTCATCCGCAACTATTACCAGAGTTGCAACTCCTCTTTCCATAAACATCGTATTATATGTCGCATCTTCAGTGAAGTAGTACTGATCACCGAAAAATGTTGTCTTGGCTTCATTTAAATCAATCCCCGCTTTTTCCAGATTCTTGCTGAGCTGGCGACCCATGCTCCATGCATACTGTCTTGTGAAAGGAGCCTGTAAATCACTGTATTTCAGGCTGTCAAAATGCGATTTATTCACATCCAGCATATTGATAAAGAGTTTGGTTTTTGATGAACTGTAGGGATAATTCTCAGAAAAAGCGTTTATTCCACTTAGCATCGCATTATCCGTACCATCCACAAATACGAACATAACAGAGCGTCTGTTATTATCTGAACTGCAGATTTCTTCCATCACCTTAAGTCCCATCGCAAGGACCTCTTTTTCACCATGGTCGGTAAAATTATATGGCAATCCGATAACAATAGCTTCCTCATTAAGAAGGTCATCCGTCCCCTTAAGTATTCCCATTACATTGAAGCCTGTGTCATCCAGATCCCATGCGCTGAATGTAATCGAAATTTTCGGATTGCTTACCGCTTTTATACTTTCAGCAGTTTCTTTGGATATAAGTACCCGGGGTAATGCTCCTGATTTGGATGCATAAATATCAAAAAGTGATTCATCTTTTCCGGCAACCAGTAATATTCCCTTTATACTGGCATTATCCTCAATTTTTTGCATAAAATATGCAATGGCAGAAGCATTGTAATAAGCTTTGTCAATCAATACAAATTTTTCGTTCATACCGGAAAAATCCTGCATGGTGAACAAGTCATCCATCGTTGCGTCATATATTTCTCCGGAATAGTTACCGTTAGAACAATCCAGAATGTTAAAATCAACACCGGGTGTAAACTCTCCTGAACCGTCAAGTTTCAGGGATTGCTCTATTATCAAACTAACGGATGGAATTTCATAATTGACAATAAATCCCTCATCTTCAAGGGGTTGAAGTCCCAGTGCTTCCATTTTTTCCCCTATTAATTCAGCAATTTTATATGCCTCTTCGGTACCTATTACGGAAACACCAAATTCACGGAAATCAGAAGCTGAAATATCCAGTGGTTTTGCTCTGAAAGCAAAAGCGGACATGATCAATGAAATAATAACAACTGAAACTACAGTAATTGAATTAACTCTGCCTCTTCGGCTGAAACTGCTCCAGATATATTTAATGTCAAATGACATTAGTTTTCTTGTTCTCGGGATAAACAGAGAATCACTTTGCTGAAGCATATTCCTGAGACCTTCTCCAAATAAATTGAATCCCAGTACGCTGATGAAAAAGGCAATCGCAGGAAATATAACCGCCCAGGGTGCAGTACGGATAAAGTTTTTAGATGTGGAAAGCATACCAGCCCATTCTGGTTCAAAACTGATGTTATAGTAGCTGATACCCCCTTCAGTATCCTTTATTATTTTCAAAAGACCGACAAATACACTAAAAATTCCCAGCTGCATTATCATGGACAAAGCTCTGGCAATCTCCATGAAGAATAAAACAACCATTTCCGGAGCCAGATGAGGAAATACGTTTTCAATGGCAATCTTATATCTGCTTTTTCCTATTGCTACCTCACTTCTAATGAAAGGTTGTTTATTAATGGAATCAATTCTTTCCATTAAAAGGGAACCGAGTTTAGGCCAGCCTACAACAGACATCACGATTACAAAGGCAATAATCGATGCTCCCTTACTTAGGCTAGCTATAAAATCGAGCTTCAGAATCAAAACGCTTATCAGTAATGCAGGTATTGCTGAAAAAAGTATATTAGACTGCCTTATTGCTGATTTACTGGTTTTGTTACCAAATCCCGCCGACAAAGCCATGGGAATAGCAAACAGAAATCTACATAAGGCTGTAAGTACGCCGAGGAGAATGGTAAGTCCCGTTCCATTAATTATCAGGCTGTAGATATCCCTGCCCAAATCATCACTGCCTAATATGAAATCAGGCGAAGGAGGAAATGGTGCTGACTCTACCTCCAAAGAACCGTTGTCATGTGAAAAAATAATTTGTTGTATATTGTATGGGCTTTTTGAAGTAAAGACACCGGGAAACAAGATGACAGCAAGAATCAAGGCGATAACCAGGGAACCCACAATAAGGGGCATATTCATCTTTTTCATTTAACACGCCTCTTTTTCAAAGGGTTAACCAGTCCCGCTAGAAATTGTATTCCCCATGTCAATAGTATATATATCATTCCCATTGTTACTGCGGTCACAATAAATCCATTTATATCCCGCCTGTTATAAAAGTAGATAAGGTAATTCATGAGACCCAGATAATTGAATAAATATTCGACAATTATCATATTTGAGAATAGCATGGTCATAATTGCCGGAAGTGAATCAATAATACGGAATGAAACTGCCGGCAACAATTCCGAAGTAAATATATGCCGCCTTGATAATCCCTTGGCCTTGGCATTCATGACATATTCAAGTTTTAATTCTTCCTGAACGGTTATATATGTAATTCTGGAAATATAGATTGTCGGCAAAATTGAAAGAGTGACAAAGGGAAGAATAAATTCTATCAAAATAGACACATCCCCCAGGAATTTCATATTCTTGGCAATCAAAACATAAAGCAGTAATCCCAACATAACAATAAGAACGTCAGGTATTGAGAAACCCACAAGCGTGCCCAGCGAATTGAGGTTTCTATTTTTTGACCGATAAATACACTAA
>CAZDWF010000170.1:0-6020 GCA_964508895.1 uncultured Bacteroidales bacterium | reverse complement strand
CATCATCAATATTAGTCCCAGTTCCCCCGTCAAAACAGGTATATGTAGCACTGCAACCATCAATATCCCCATTTTCATTATTCCATACGATACAGTTCTTGACAGTAGGATCAAACCCTGACTCGGCAGATATTCCTTTTCCTGTATTATAAACAATGGTGTTGTTACGGATCGTTGACCCTGAAGCTGCATCCGTTAGAGCAATTCCCTCTCCTCCGTTATTGTGAATCCAAGAGTTTTTAACCGTTACTGCGGCATTTTTCCTGCATGATATCCCGTTTCCACCATTTGCGGAAATAATACATCCTTCGATAGTTGCCATTGATTCATTACAGTCATAAACTCCAACAACTTCATTATCAGTAATAATAGAATCAAATATGTAAGGATCTGATTTGTAGATGTTTATTCCATTGGCATCATTATCGGTAATCACACAGTTCATTATAACCAAGTCAGCTTCATTACAATAAATCCCAGCTTCAGTAGAGTGGGTGATGATAAAGCCATCCAGGAGAGTATCATTGCTGATTTCTGAATCGGGTTCGGTGTTGACAACTATGAAACTATCCAAATCGCCGCCAACATCAATATTTCCACTTAGATAGGTTTTATATTGCACAAAGTTTCTTTCACTCAGAGAATTAGCGTCTGCTCTGAATCCGCCATAAACTTCAAGGTCATCTACCATATCAAAAGAGGCATTTTGATTTTGACTTTTTGTCGGTCGATAAATGCCTTGAGCGACCCAGATTTCTTCAGTGCCACATCCCTTTTCTGCACGTTGCAAAGCATCTTGAAGATCAGTGTAAGCATTATCCCATGTAACGCCTGTCTTAGACCCTGTTGCATACGCATCTACATAGATTCGATCTCCACCCCAGCAACAGACTCTTGTCTCTTCCTGATCTTCTCCATAGCCAATGGAGCTATACATTTTCACTTTGCTCTTGATTTCACTTAATGGCTCTGCATTCTGGTTTACAGTTGCTGTTACTGTGATAGAATTAGAATCACCTGGATTAAGAGTTCCAATCTCCCAGAGATAATGTCCTTCAAAAAGAACATAGTTGGGATGATTAATATTAGGATCTATTGCTAATGGAATTGGGAGATAGATTTCTACATCTTCAGCGGCTCCAAAATAATTAGGATCATTTGGATCAGTTGGAGAAGGATTGTTGTAAGTAATTGTGAAAGTGATTTCATCATATGGAATAACACAACCATTAGGATCTGTAATATCATCCTGAATTGCTATCTCTAAGGGATGCGCATGAAGTAACGCCTGATAGAGATTAAGTCGGCTTTCTGTTGCACACAAATCGTCTAATGAATTCAATTTGTCCGCTGAATCTAAAACAATTTGCCGAACTTCGGACATTTTCAGATGAGGATACATTGACCAGACCAAGGCACATGCTCCGGAAACATGAGGTGCAGCCATTGAAGTCCCACCAATTGTCTCATAATCAGTTGAAAATCCGAAATATTGCATACCATAGGTCATATATGTTGGAAAAGTGCTGTAGATATCTTCACCGGGAGCAGCAATATCAACCGCAGTCGCTCCATAGTTTGACCAATCTGGCTTTTCATCATCAGAGTTCGTTGCTAACACTGAAATAATGTTCTCACAATCATAGCTTGAAGGATAAGCTGGAGTGTAATCGACAAAACCACTAGGATTATCGTTGTCTTCACCATAATTACCAGCCGAAGCAATAAACAAAATACCTTCATCTTTGGCATCATTTATTGCATCTTTTAATGCCTGACTGTAAACATGACCGCCCCAAGAGTTATTCAGGATTGTCGCCCCATTATCAACCGCATAATTTATCCCCTCGATAGCAACATCCATGAAAGATGACTGGGATGATGATTGATCATAATTGGGAAATATTTTCACCGACATCAATTTGACATTCCAACACACTCCCGATACACCGACATTGTTATTTCCTACTGCGCCAATAGTGCCTGCGACATGTGTTCCATGCAAGTAGTAGTCATTCGGATCACTATTATCATCCGCAAAATCATAACCATAGATGTCGTCTTTATATCCATTCCCATCGTCATCTGAGTTGGGATCTCCAACTGATTCAGCTTGGTTGACCCACATATTCGCGGATAGATCAGGATGATCGTAATCAATCCCTGAGTCAAGGACAGCAACTATCATATCCTGACTGCCTGTGTAAATGTCCCATGCTTCAGGAGCATCAATATCTGCGTCTTCTGTGCCATAATATGTCCCGCCGCCTTCTACTGGGTGTTCTTGAGCGATATTATGAAGCCCCCATAATTGAAAGAAATTTGGATCATTGGGTACTGTGGAATCAAGATATATTTTGTAGTTCGGCTCGACATATAAAACATCCTTCGAGTCTTTGTATTTCTTTAAAACGTCTTTAACTTTAACATTTTCAGGAAGTTTAATAACATGAAGATCGGGAAACCGCTTATATGACTTTTTAATTTTACCGCCACCTTTTTTGTTAATAATTGCTTTTTTATCCTTAATAGATTTCGACTTGATTATTGAGTTATCACTGTCTTTCTTGAAGCGAATAATCAACTCTCCAGGCTTATAATCTAATTCCTTTTCAGAGGCTGCGAATACAAGTGCACTAATAGTAGATAATAGAATAATTGGGAACAATAGCTTAAACGACATGGGGGAGACTCCTTTCAAAATAATTTTATGAAAAGGTGTTCTTATTTTCTTCTAATAAAAGCTGCTCCTAAAGCCAGAAATGCAAGTGTGATTGGTTCTGGTACAACTTCAAAATTAACAAAGTAATCGTCCTGGAAATTATAATCTGTTGCACCAGAGACTCTCCAATAAGCCTGAACCAGTAAATCATAGTTGCCTTGCGGTAATGTACCTATCACCTCGTCATGCGACCAAGGCTCTGGAATCTGAGGACCAAAACCGCCTGTATAATATAGATTAAGCTGAAGGGATTGTTCATCTACAGTAAATACACTTGTGTCAAACCAATTAGTTCCAGCTGGGAAGGTGCCTTCGGCATCAATTGTGATAATGTCAAAAATTGATGGTTGTATCGGTGAAACCTGAACATCAGTGATCGTCATAGATTTTGCATAAGATGTTGCAAAGAGAACGACCACCACTGTCCAATAAATACTTGCCTTCATAACTACCTCCCTTTTGTATTAAAACCATTTACTATAAAATAAACGCTTAGAATACTTCCCTAGAATTCATACTCGATGTGTGCTTATTAGAATTGGCTTTTTGGAATTGTATTTCTCCACTCCATAGTCACCGATATCACACATCCTGCATATAAACTCTATTGTCTACTTATTTTAGCTTTATTTTGCCCTATTGTCAATAAAAAACCTAATAGAGGGCTTTAAAGCCCATTTTTTGGCAAATAATGGGATTCAATTGTCGCTCTATTATAAAGAGCGTTTTAGAGGCAGTATTTTTGATATGAAAATTGTGAATTTATGAAAAAAGTAAAAACTGTATCATCTTACTGGGTTACTCTCCTACTCCACCTAACGGAATGACTATCAGCTGTTAGTATGACAATATTTGCTTTACGACAGGAAAACCCTTCTCGTCATAGCTGCCTAATCCAAGCCCCCCGATTTCGTTTTTGCTGCCAAATCTGGCACATAACTGAGCTGAGTAAGACAATGCTGTTTTTGAAATTGTCAAAAAGCCCTGTGACTGTCGTGTAAACATAATACGATTTCCTGATTTAACATTTGTAGTTCTTGGTATTTGCTATCGTTTTGCTTCTACCAATCCTTTTTTAAAAATTGTTCCTTATAATATCATAGTTTCAAATGCCTCATTCTCTTATCACACTATAGCCTTATTACAGACGAAAAGTCAAGCGGTATTTTCAGCGTAAGCCCTTTATTCGCAAATACTTACAATGATTACGGATAAACTTACGGATAGCGACAGAGGAATAGTTGTTGATTGCATATAGGTTTATATGCTATAATTCAACTTACGGATAAGATGGATTATCTACGATATTTTTTTAAAAAAAATTTATGAAAATACAAATATAAGGAAAAAAAATGGCGCAGGGCAAGCCGAATAAAACAAAAAATCCTGTCGAACAACTTGGTTTTATACTTAATCCTGAAGCTGAGCCCGATCAATGTCTTGAGTTTCTGCTGGTACAATTTGAAAAAAACGCACAAAAGTATGCTATATTCGAAGTGCAAGGATCCCCTTTTCGGAGATGTTATTATTATCTTCTTGTCATGAGCATTTTGGCATATCGCAGATTGAAATGGGAAAACCATAAAGGATCGACATGGCCAAAAAACGAGCCGATAGGCTTTCCATTGCCGCGAGACCCAGCGGCCAAGGCTATGTTAAAAAAGTCGAGGCCTATATTTATATTTTTCGCTTTGCACCAAAAACTGGGCTAATGCGTCGGATTGGCACACAGCAAGGAAGGTTGATAGGCTATGATAGTCTGAACAATTGATTTACAGTGAAGGTTTGGTGAGATGAACTCGGAGGGCAAATCCCTTGTCAATTGAACAACTGGCTATTGGATACGTTTTTCATTGCCTTGCCGTCGATGACGTGCGAAAATTATCGTTTATGGGTATTGATAGAGATTTTGTATTTCGGTAGGAGTCAATACCTTGTTGTAAATCTTTACTCCATCAATTTTTCCTTTAAAAAATGCTTGAATCCCTCCTGCTAATTCTGCTCCAATAGCAAAATCCCCACTTCCAGCAGACCAGCCACTATGTTGTCCTGTATAAACATTTGAATTAATTGTTCCGTTCACATGGAATACAGTGGAACTTGCCTGATCTGTTCCATCATATGTTATAACTACATGATTCCATTGAGATAAAGGCATAGGATTATTTACTGTAAAAGTTCTATGATAAAGATTACCTGAGTCACTTTGAGCATAACGAAGCTTCCCGTCCGGTTGTATATACACCAGATAGTTGTCTTTATTTTCTAAAACCGCATAATAATCATAGTCATCTACATACATCCAAAAAGATATTGATTGAGTACTTGTAACGCCACTAAATTGTAGAGCATTGTCATAAGGTATTCTGACATAATCATCTACTCCATCAAAACTCAATGCTTTTCCTGAAATACCATCAACCACGGTTGCACCGTTAATTGTTCCATCATGGCCATTGCCGGAATTATCTACAGCAACTGACCCACTGCCTTCATTAAAACTCCAACGGGCAACAATACTTATTTCAGCAGGACTCAACACCCTATTATAAATCCGAACTTCGTCTATTTGTCCCCCAAAGGGTGTTGTAGTCAAATCAAATGCTCTTATTCCTATTGCAAAATTATCTCCTGTGCCTGAGCCACCACCTCCATGATGAGCGGTATTTGTAACTAGTACTTCAGTGCCATCGACATACATTTTGGTCCCACCTGCCCCAGAACCATCATATGTAATAGCTACGTGAGTCCAAGTTCCTGCAGTAATTTCAGGATTAGTTGACTGCCATGAATTGTGGTATAAATTATGAAGGTCAGTTTTTCGATAGCTTAAAACCCCTCCATTTAAACAGACAAGATAGTCGTCATCATGTTCCAATATTGCTTGATCACTAGGTGCGACAGAATCCGGTTTAATCCAAAAGCTAGTAGAAAATTCTTCTGTGAGGCTGTAAAAACTTAAATTACTACTGCTGGGCAAACTAACATAATCATCTACTCCATCAAAACTCAATGCTTTTCCTGAAATACCATCAACCACGGTTGCACCGTTAATTGTTCCATCATGGCCATTGCCGGAATTATCTACAGCAACTGACCCACTGCCTTCATTAAAACTCCAACGGGAAACAACACCATTCAAAGGACTTCCTTGGCACACCCGAAAACCTGTCGGGTCGTCAGTATAGTCTGGGGCGTGGGAATGGGTAGAGGAAACTTCGCAGTCGGTATCATTGACACTCCAGCATCCGCCCAATGCAAAACGATCCGATGTCCATTCCCAGACATTACCTGCCAT
>CAZDWF010000169.1:0-6194 GCA_964508895.1 uncultured Bacteroidales bacterium | reverse complement strand
ACAAGAATGATTAGTATACAAGTGATCAGTATCAGTACGCTAATTAAAATATATAGAAAATGGCAAAAGTAAACATCAAACCATTAGCTGACAGGGTCCTGATCGAACCTGCAGTTGCAGAAGAAAAAACCGCTGGTGGAATCATTATCCCGGATACTGCTAAAGAAAAACCACAAAAAGGTAAAGTAGTTGCAGTTGGCCCAGGAAAAATAGATGAGCCAATGACAGTAAAGGTTGGTGATAAAGTATTATATGGGAAATACGCAGGCACAGAGATAAGTGATAATGACAATGACTATCTTATCATGCGTGAATCAGATATAGTAGCAATAGTATAAAAAATAAGTAAAAACATAAATATTTAGAAAAATGGCAAAAGATATCATATTTGATCTTAAAGCAAGAGATGCCCTGAAAAAGGGAGTTGATGAATTATCAAATGCAGTAAAAGTAACCCTGGGACCAAAAGGACGTAATGTTATCCTGGAGAAATCATTTGGAGCTCCTTCTATTACAAAAGATGGTGTTACCGTTGCAAAAGAAATTGAACTAAAGGATAAAATTGAGAACATGGGTGCACAACTCGTGAAAGAAGTTGCTTCGAAAACCAATGATGTTGCTGGTGATGGAACAACCACTGCAACTGTTCTTGCACAGTCAATTGTAACTACAGGACTCAAAAATGTTACTGCAGGTGCTAACCCAATGGACCTGAAAAGAGGAATCGATAAAGCTGTTAAAGCTGTTATTGGCAGTCTTCAGAAACAAACCAAAGAAATTGGTGACTCAAGTGAGAAAATTGAACAGGTAGCTGGTATTTCAGCAAATAACGATATAGAAATTGGCAAACTCATTGCTGAAGCGATGGGTAGAGTGAAAAAAGAAGGTGTTATCACTATCGAAGAAGCTAAAGGTATCGAAACTTACGTTGATGTAGTTGAAGGTATGCAGTTCGACAGAGGTTATATCTCACCTTATTTCGTAACAGATACTGAAAAGATGGAAGTAGTTTATGAAACTCCTTACATCCTTATCCATGACAAGAAGATCTCTGTAATGAAAGACCTTCTTCCTATCCTGGAAAAAGTTGCCCAGTCTGGCCGTCCAATGATCATCATCGCTGAGGATATTGAAAGTGAAGCATTAGCAACTCTCGTTGTAAACAAAATCAGAGGTTCACTCAAAGTAGCTGCTGTTAAAGCTCCTGGATTTGGTGACAGAAGAAAAGAAATGCTTGAAGACATTGCAATTCTTACCGGTGGAACTGTTATCTCAGAAGAAAAAGGATACCGTTTAGAAGATGCTGACATCAGCTATCTTGGTGAAGCCGAGAAGATAACTATTGATAAAGATAATACTACTATTGTAAGTGGTAAAGGCGAAAAAGCCAATATTGATGCAAGAGTAAAACAGATAAAAGCACAGATTGAAACAACTACTTCTGACTATGACAAAGAAAAACTCCAGGAAAGACTTGCTAAACTTGCAGGTGGAGTTGCAGTGATCTATGTGGGTGCAGCAAGCGAAATTGAGATGAAAGAAAGAAAAGACCGCTTCGAAGATGCTCTTAACGCAACCAGAGCTGCTATTGAAGAAGGTATTATTCCAGGAGGTGGTGTTGCATACCTTCGCGCTATTAAAGCTATTGAAAATTTAAAGGGTGATAATGACGATGAAGAAATTGGTGTAGCTATTATTAAAAGAGCACTCGAAGAACCACTTCGTCAGATCGTTGAAAATGCTGGATTAGAAGGTTCTGTTGTTGTACAGAAAGTGAAAGAAGGCAAAGGTGATTTCGGTTTCAATGCAAGAATCGAAAAGTACGAGAACCTTTTTGCATCAGGAGTAATTGATCCTACTAAAGTTGCTCGCGTTGCTCTGGAAAATGCAGCATCCATCGCCGGTATGCTTCTTACTACTGAATGTGTCGTTGTTGATCATAAAGATGAGAATGAACCAGCAATGCCAGCTATGCCTCCAGCAGGAATGGGTGGTGGAATGCCGGGAATGTACTAAAAAACGTGACGCGAGACGCATGACGCGTAACGCTATATGTTTTGAAATAGAATCTATACGAAAGAGGCTGTCTTTAAAGGCAGCCTTTTTTAATATACAAAAACATCCTTAAGAAAAATGTATCACAATTTCACGCGTCACGCGTTACGCGTTACGCGTTACGATTTTTTGTAAATTTGTATTTAAAATACAAAATATTCTATTATGAAGAAGCTTGGTATTTTAATTAGTTTATTGATTGTCTTTACTTTAAGTAGTTACTGCCAGTTAGACAGCACAGAATCTCAGATTCCTGTCAGCCAGAAAACTGAATTGATTACTTATCAGGAAGTAATTCAGGAAGACGGGACAAGGCGTGATTTATTTAACAGGGCCCAGGAATGGCTTCATCAGTTCTTTGCCAATCCTGTTTATGTTACTAAAAAGCGTGATGCTGCTTCTGGAGTTATAAAAGGCCGTCACCAGATCGAACTGACATATATTGATGATGATGGCTATAAGAAAATTGGAGGATTGGTAATGTATTCCTTTGTTATCGAATGTAAAGATGGAAGATACAGATATACCATCACAGATTTCCAGTTAAAGCAAACCTCCAAATATCCTCTCGAAAAATGGCTCGACAAATCCAATATAAACTATAATCCTCAGTGGGAAAAATATCTTGAACAAGTCGATAATTACTGCAGGAAGGAATTTGGGAAAAGCCTTAAAGAGGCAATGAAACCAAAAGTTGTGATCGAAGAAGAAGATTGGTAAAATAAGTCAGGAAGAGAATAAAAATGCAAAGAGTACAGGTAATTAAGGGTTTTTCCAAACTATCAAAGGAAGATAAACTCAAACAGGTAACAAGCTACTTTGAGAACCCAAAAGAAGCAGAAAAAATACTTAAGTCATTCTGGCACAGAGATGAAAATCTACAGAAGATAATGGATGAGTTCAGTGAAAATACTATTTCCAATTTCTATTTCCCTTATGGCATCGCCCCCAATTTCCTGATCAATGGTAACCTTTACCTTGTGCCAATGGTTATTGAAGAAAGTTCAGTAGTAGCTGCTGCTTCAAGCAGTGCTAAATTCTGGTCTGAATATGGTGGGTTTCATGCTGAAATTATATCAATGACAAAAATTGGTCAGATACATTTTGTCTGGAAAGGAAACAAAGAAAAACTAAACTATCTTTTCCCTGAACTAAAAGAGCTCCTTATTCAAAACACTAAGGGAATCACAGCCAATATGGAAAAGAGAGGTGGTGGCATAACTGATGTTGAATTGGTTGATATGACGAATAAAATTGAAGATTATTTTCAGTTAAAAGTATCATTTGATACGGTAGACTCTATGGGAGCTAACTTCATCAATTCTGTTCTTGAAGAATTTGCAGTTACCTTAAAATCATTTCTGTCGAAAAGAGAAGAATTAGATGGAGCAGAAAAAGATTGCAATATTATAATGGCCATATTGAGTAATTATACTCCTGACTGCCTTGTTAATGCATATATAGAAACAGAGATCGAAGCATTCCATAATTGCGATGACAATATGAGTGCCCGGCAATTCGTGTGGAAATTCCAGAAAGCGGTAGAAATTGCCCAGGTCGATCCACATCGTGCCACCACTCATAACAAAGGAATATTTAATGGAATAGATGCAGTTGCCTTAGCAACTGGAAATGACTTCAGGGCTATCGAAGCCGGTGCACATACTTTTGCCTCAAGAAATGGTCATTATACCAGTCTTACTGATATTGAAGTATCAAATGATAAATTCAGGTACAGCCTGAATATACCTTTAGCAATGGGTACGGTTGGTGGATTAACAGCACTTCATCCTCTTGCCAGATTCTCTTTAGGATTATTAAATAATCCCGATGCACAACAGTTAATGAAGATTGCTGCTGCAGTCGGACTTGCAAATAATTTCGGTGCATTGAAATCACTTGTGACCAAAGGAATACAAATCGGACACATGAAAATGCACCTTTTTAATATCCTGAATCACATTGGCGTTTCTCAGGGAGAAAAGGAAAAAGCTATTGGTTTTTTTAAAAATAAAAAAGTTTCATTCCGTGAAGTTAATGAAATGATCAGCAGTATGCGATCAGACTAAATAATATGTCTGCAAACAAAGAATTCTCATCCAATGGCAAATTATTGCTTACCGGAGAATACCTGATTTTAAAAGGTGCTCTTGCCCTGGCAGTACCGCTAAAAAGGAACCATCTGCTTAAAATTGAGAGTGCTCCAGGAAAAAATGAGATATTATGGGAAAGTTATGATATTGACGGAAAATATTTCTCAGGACAATTTAAGCTTCAGGATTTAAGCTGTCGCAAATTCACTAATGAAGTAGCACAAGAATTTATCAGCAATTTATTAGTAAATGCAAAAAAGCTTAATAGAAACTTCCTGAAAAATGATGAAAGCATAAAAGTTACGTCCCGCCTTTCCTTTTCCAGGAAATGGGGTTGGGGAGGCAGCTCTACCACCATCAGCAATGTTGCACAATGGGCCGGACTAAATCCTTTCAAGCTTTTTTTCTCCACTCAAAAGGGATCAGCTTACGATATAGCCTGCTCAATTTCAAATTCCCCAATATTATATCAACTCAGGAAAAATGAACCAACATTTGAAAAAACTGAAATAAACCCAACAATAAAAAGTAATGCATACTTTATTTTCACAGGGAAAAAAGCAGATACCAAAACCAATGTAAAAAAATTCATTTCATCAAATCCATCTAAGATTGAAGATATTGAGAAAGTATCAGCACTGACGAAAGAGATTGCTTCAGCAAATAATCTGGAAGACCTTTCACAGCTGATAAACGAGCATGAAAAAATAATCTCTTCCATAATAAAATCGAAAGCTGTTCGGGAAGATTTTTTCAATGACTTTAATGGAAGCATAAAATCACTTGGAGCATGGGGTGGGGATTTTTTAATGGCTATATCAGAAAAAGGGCCTGAATATATCAAAGAGTATTTTTCAAAGAAGAGTATGTATCCTGTCTTTGCCTTTAACGAGATCGTTTTATGCTAATTGAAAATAGAAATACAGAATTTAAGAAAAACTGTTCGGGTGAAGTTATCTGGAGAAGTCCTTCTAATATTGCCCTCGTAAAATACTGGGGTAAAAGAGAATATCAATTACCTATGAACCCTTCCTTATGTTTTTCTCTTAGTTCATCCATTACAGAAAGTAGAATACAATTCCACCCTTCATCTTCTGAAAATTCAAATATTGAGTTTCTGCTTAATGACAATAGAAATGAGGCTTTTGAAAAAAGAATAAAAAATTACTTTAACTATCTCCTCCCCTGGTTCTCATTCCTTAGTAAATATGATTTTATTATAGAAAGTTCAAATACATTCCCTCATTCTGCAGGAATTGCAAGTTCAGCATCAGCATTCAGTTCCATTGCATTGTGTTTACTCAGCATACAGGAAAATCTGACAGGAATAGAAAATAAATCATTTTTTCAGGATGCATCGTTCTTTGCCCGCCTGGGTTCAGGAAGTGCATCAAGATCAGTTTATCCTGCATACTCATTATGGGGAACATGCAATGGTGTAAAAGCCTCATCAGATGAATATGCTATCCGTATTGATAATGGAATCCAGGATATATTTCAGGATATTCATGATACCATCCTTATTGTTGATTCAGGAAAGAAAAAAATATCAAGCAGCAAAGGGCATCAATTAATGAATGATCATCCTTTTGCTGAAGAAAGATATTTGCAGGCTAATAATAATGTATCATCATTACTTGAAACATTAAAAAACGGGAACTGGGATAAATTCACGCAGATAATAGAAAATGAAGCCCTCAGCCTGCATGCTATGATGATGACCTCATCAGAATCATTTATTCTCATGAAGGAAAACACTTTGATTATCATTAACAAGATCAGGGAAGCAAGGGAACAAAAAGGCCTTCAAATCTGTTTTACTCTGGATGCCGGGCCGAATATTCATTTATTGTATCCGGCATCTGAAAAGGAAGAAGTGATTGCATTCATAAGAAATGATTTATTATCGCTACTGGAAAATGCATCCTGGATTGATGATAAAATTGGTAAGGGACCGCAACAAATAAAAAACATCCTGAATGAATAACCTCAACATTGAACTGTGGTAAAATCCAAGAAATATTTTGATCTTTCTATCTTAATCCT
>CAZDWF010000168.1:0-6229 GCA_964508895.1 uncultured Bacteroidales bacterium | reverse complement strand
AAGGTAATATCCTGCTGACCTCAAGTCTTTGTGGTTTCTGATTTTTAAAGATGTTTATAAGATATAGGCTTGAATCATCTGCGGCAGTATATCCATTGAGAAGTATTTCATCATTTTTAATTATCAGGTCAATTTCAGTCCAGGAGGCAAATGGCGCAAGGTAAGCTAATTGTGAATCATAAGTGTCTTTTGTAAAAATCTTAAGAAGATCTTTCAATTTTGATTGATTAACATATAAGTTAGCGTTTACATTTTTACCTGCTGTGGATTTGACCCTGGTCAGGTTTGTGTTTTGTATTGGTGTGTTTGAGTTTAGCTGTAATATTGATTCTTCAAGAATATTGAACTCGTTACAGTAAATAAATACTCCATTATGGATAGTAAAGAAAAATGGTTCTTTATCATCGCTACTATATATTCTGGTGCCATGGTTCTCTGTTTCAATGAAGCTTGTCTTCCCACTGATTTTTCTTATAATCTCAATAAAAGTACTAAGTGCTATTGTTTTTGGCAGGCCAATAGTATAAAGAGGAACTGGTATTTTATTGTGCTTAAGGTGTAAACTTATATAGGCTTTATTAAGTTTTATATAGTCAGATAATTCAGGAAATGAATTTATTATTGAGTCAATCCTGTTTATTTTCCCGCTTAATGTATTAAATGATTTGATCTGCTCCAGTTCTTCTTCAATATCACAATTGTTATAAAATTGATCCCATGTTTTTGAAAAGTTGTTGAATTCAGCAATTAAAAGAGCAGATTCAGGAATAGCAATGAAAGGGTCACTGGTTGTACTTTTTAAGCGGAAATAGAGATAAGAGAAGATACTAATTACCGTAGCAAAAAATATTACTAAAAGGATTATTGAAATAATTCTTCTGTTCATACTTATTTGGCGTAAAACCACACTTATTCTTCAAAGTTAAAGAATTATGTAGTGGCTTTATTTATCATAACGGTAATATAACTAACAAGTATATGTTAATTAAAGATTTTTAACTGAATCCCATGATTAAAACTTTTTCTATGATAGGCAGTTAAGCCGAATTCTACAATGGCTTTTTTGTGCTCGATGGTTGGATATCCTTTATTTTTCTCCCACTTATATTCAGGATGTTTAGTATGTAATTCACGCATAAGGTCATCTCTGTATGTTTTTGCTAAAATGGATGCTGCAGCAATAGACTGGAATTCGCTATCTCCTTTTATTATACACTGGTGGTTTATTTCTGTTTCATTATTGAACCTGTGCCCGTCAATTAGTATTAATTCCGGTTTAACTGATAATTCCAAAATACATTTGTTCATAGCCATAAAAGTAGCATTCAGGATGTTAAGCCTGTCAATTTCCACATTGGATATGTTGCATACAACAAATGCCACTGCTTCTTCTTCGATTATTTCCCTCAGTTTATACCTTGTAAGTTCGTTGATTTGCTTTGAATCGTTAAGCTTTGGTTCAGAAAAATTTTCAGGAAGTATCACAGCAGCGGCAGTAACTGGTCCTGCCAGACAACCTCTGCCTGCTTCATCAATGCCAGCTTCAACCAACTTATTTGTATAGGAGAGCTTAAGCATAAATATTATAAAAGATGGTAATTAATTAATACTATCACCAATATTATCAGATACATAAAATATTCATGGAACATTCTGATTTTAATATCCCCCAGATAAAAGGAAATAAAAACTGATAGAGGTAAAGCAAATATGATGAAAAGGAAATCAAATGTTCCAAAATTAAAGATCGACAATAAAATGCTTATCAAAAAAAGAAATACCACCAATACCATTTTTTTTCTAATGATAATATTTTTTTCCTGTATATGAGATATATAATATAAAGCTGCAATAAAAAACAGTATTAATACAATACCATGCCCCAGATGTTTAATTATTAAAGGATTTAGAGCATTAACATCAAGTGAAGCCCAGTATAGCTCAAATGATTCAAAGTTTTCAACAAATTGATCTGTAAGAAAATAATATACTAGAACATATAGATAAGGTAGAAGAATCCCTATAATTGGGATTATCCATAATCTCCAGTTGGTAAGTGAAAAACTGATCAGCATCACATAAATCAGGATTAGGAAAGTTATTGACGGAAAAAAGAAGAGTGATGCGAGAGAAATAGAAAGGCTGGCACTTAAAATTTCATAATATGATTTTGTATTTCCATAACATTTGAAAAGTCTTTCAATAGAGATTATCAAAAACAAGATAGCAAAGGATAATGGCGAATAAGTAAGATATTGAGTGGATGCACTGCTGATCACTAAAAATACAAAAGCAGGAATAAGTGAGTTTTTAGGCACAATATCATTATCCACCAATACTTTATTCAGAAAAATTGCCTGAATATACAGAATTAGAATCCCTGCAAAAGCCAGCACCCATTTATTGTCAGTAAACAAAATTACTGATAGATTATAAGCAGGTTCCAGATAATTGTTTCCCATGAAAACCTGTGGATAAACAAGCTCATAGCCCCAAATAAGCATTGTTATTACTGCAAGTGCTATATATTGAGGCAGATAGCTTGATTTGAAATATTTTATAAACATTCCTTGAAAGGATATAATATTTATTTCATTAGATCTTTTCCAAGATCCTTCCTGTAATATACCTTGTCGAATTTTACTTTGGCAGCATTCATGTAAGATGTATCTAATGCTGATTCCATGTCATCACTAAGAGAAGTTATTGCCAGCACTCTTCCACCGTTACTTACTATTTTTCCATTTTCCTGTTTTGTTCCTGCATGGAAAATAATAGAACCTATTACATCTTCGAGCCCGTTTATCTCTTTTCCTTTCTCATAAGATCCCGGATAACCTCCGGAAACAAGCATAATAGCGGTTGAAAAACGAGGATCGAATTCGATATCTTTTGTTTTAATGTCATTATTGGCAACACCTTCAAAGAGATCCACAATGTCAGATTTTATCCTTGGAATAACTGATTCTGCTTCAGGATCACCCATCCTGACATTATACTCAATAACATAAGGATTTCCATTCATATTGATCAAACCGAAAAAGATAAAACCTTTATACAGAATATTATCTTTATTCAGCCCGTTGATGGTAGGCTTAATAATATGTTCTTCAACTTTATTTAAAAATTCAGGCTTGGCAAAAGGAACAGGGGAAATGGAGCCCATTCCTCCTGTATTCAAACCTGTATCATTCTCACCAATTCTCTTATAATCTTTTGCCTCCGGTAGAATCACATAATCTTGTCCGTCTGTAAGAACGAATATAGAAAGTTCAATTCCTGTCAGGAAATCTTCTATAACAACAGTATTGCTGGCATCACCAAACTTCCTGTAGAGTAGCATTTCTTCAAGTTCCTTTTTCGCTTCTTCCAGTGATGAACAAATCAAAACTCCTTTTCCTGCTGCTAATCCATCTGCTTTTAAAACATAAGGTGGCTCTTTTGATTCAAGGTAAGATATTCCTTCCTTTAAAGTATTGGATGTAAAAGATTTATATTGTGCGGTCGGAATGTTGTGTTTTATCATAAATTCCTTGGCGAAGTCTTTACTTCCTTCAAGCATTGCAGCTTTTTTTTCAGGACCAATAATAGCGATCTTATCCGTTAATCCTTTTTTAATAAAGTGATCATGGATGCCATTTACCAGTGGAGCTTCAGGGCCGACTACTATCATATTGATATTATTATCAATAGCAAATTTTTCAACTTCATCAAAGCTGTTGAGATTAATATCCACATTAGTGCCATGTATGGCTGTTCCGGCATTACCTGGAGCACAATAAAGATTATCAATCTTTTCACTTTGAGCTATTTTCCAGCAAAATGCATGTTCCCGGCCTCCTGAGCCTATCACTAATATATTCATCCTGTATTATTTTTTTGTTCAAGTGTTTTTTCTATTGATTTCCATAGATTGTTAGCAGTATTATCCCAGTTAAAGAGTTTTTTTCGTTCACGGCCTTTAATGATAAGTTCGTCTCTTAACTTTTCATCACTATCAACTTTCTCAAGAGCATGGGCAATGGAAGTGATACTGAAGGGATCAACAAGAAGAGAAGCTCCTCCTGAAATCTCTGGCATGGAAGTTATATTCGAAGTGATTACAGGGATATCGCATTTGTAGGCTTCTATGATAGGTATGCCAAATCCTTCGAAATAAGACACATAGGTTAAAGCAATTGCTGAGCCCATCACTAAATGCAATTCGTTGTTATCAAGCCTTCCACTAAAAACTACATCATCCTTATTTTTGATGGATGTGTAAGCATCTTCAATATCTGATGTCCACCACTTTCTATTGCCAACAATTAATAATTTGGTATCACTATTCGTGTTTGTTTTGAATTGATCAAAAGCTTTAAATAACCTGCTGAGATTCTTTCTTGGATGCAGGGCACCTACGAACACAAAGTATGGTTGAGAGTTTGTATATTTCCTTCTTACTTCCCTGATCTTATCATCACTAATTGGAACAAATGCTTCATTAGCCCCATTATATACAACATCTATTTTTTCAGGATTTACATCATAGAGGTTCACAATATCTTTTTTTGAAAATTCTGATACAGTGACAATCCTGTCAGCTTTTCTGGCATATCGGGGGAAGAAATACTTGTAATATTTTCTTTCAAGCAGAGGAAGGTCTTCAGGATAATGCTCGAAATTCAGGTCATGAAAAATAGCAAGAGACTTTGTTTTGCTGCTCAAGGAAAGATATGCATCCGGAGACAGGAACATATCCGCATTGATCTTTTTCAGCACTCCTGGAATACTATATTCAAACCAGATATAATATAACAAAGGGTGTCGTGCCTGTGGGTAAGTAACTATTGGTGTGATATTATCGGAGAAAATGAAAGAATCATCAAATTTTCTATCAAAAATAAAATAGAACTCATGTTCTTTATGCTGCTGAGTAATTCTTTTTAATGTTTCAAAAGCCACCCAGCCAATACCTTCCAGCTTGTTTTTTAATAAAAGCCTTGTATTTACAGCGATTTTCAATTCCTGAAGTGTTGTATATTAATAGAATAAATTTCTAACAGTAGTGATTTTATAATAAATTTGCACAAATTTATGTTTTTTTTAAGTAGCTTGAAAGTAATATGTAAACTGTATTATAAGAACTTGTAAGCATAAAATAGCCATATGCAAAGGAAATTTCTTACAAATCTTGCCTTATTACTGTTTCTGAATTTGCTAATAAAGCCATTTTGGATACTTGGCATTGACAGAACTGTTCAAAATACTGTGGGCGATGAAGCTTATGGTTTTTATTTCGTGATTTTTAATTTCTCGTTCATGTTCAATATTCTTCTGGACATGGGGATCACTAATTTCAATAACAGAAATATAGCACAAAACAAGCAACTTCTTAACAAACACCTTTCCGGAATTCTGGTTGTTAAAGTCCTTCTTGCAATAGTTTACATTATTACCACTTACTCCATAGCTTTGATAATCGGATATGATGGGGAACAACTATACTTACTTGGCTGGGTGTGTCTTAATCAATTCCTTTTGTTGTTTGTGTTGTACCTGAGATCGAATATTTCAGGATTACTATTATTTAAAACCGACAGCTTTATGTCGATCCTCGACAGATTGCTGATGATACTGTTTTGTAGCATTCTTTTATGGGGGCATGTTTTCGAGCAAGCTTTTCAGATCGAGTGGTATGTATACGCTCAGACCCTTGCTTACTCCATTACATTTCTAATTGCATTTATTATTGTTAGCAATAAAGCTGGGTTTAAAAAGCTGAACTGGAACTGGCCTTTTTTTGTAATGATCATTAAAAGGAGTTTTCCTTATGCAACTCTCGTTTTTTTAATGACTGTTTATTATCGTAGTGATTCTATTTTTATTGAAGGTATATTGCCCAAGGAAATTGGTGAACAACAATCAGGTGTGTATGCACAAGCTTTCAGGTTACTCGATGCAGCTAATATGATCCCTATGTTGTTTGCTGTTTTATTACTTCCTATTTTTTCCAGGATGATAAAGAATAAAGAGTCGGTAGTTCAAATGGTTAAACTTTCTTATTCACTGCTGCTCACATTATCAGTTATCACTGCCGTAGGGTCAGCCTTTTACAGGTTTGAACTAATGGATATTCTTTATCTGGAGAATAAATACGAAGCTTCTTTGATATTTGGAAAGATAATGTTTTCATTCGTTGCGATCTCTACCATTTATGTGTTTGGGTCTCTTCTGACTGCTAATGGCA
>CAZDWF010000167.1:0-6394 GCA_964508895.1 uncultured Bacteroidales bacterium | reverse complement strand
CAACATGCTGACATCAATATTAATTGTTGAGGATTCGTCATCAACAGATAATATATCCTTATAAACTGTTTTCCCAAATATGTCAATTATTCTTAGGTGAGCAGAAAAGTTTGTTCTTGAATTTATTTCAAAAGTTAGTTTGTCATTTACAGGATTAGGGTAAATTTCACTGATCACGAAATTATCAACTGATGATAAGTCTCCAATTCCATATGAATTATTCTGAAACAGCTGAAGTGATACATTATTATTAGCTGGTTGCGAGCTGGTGAGATTTACCATATAATTCTGACTATACAGCCCTATATATTCAGCTTTTACATAATATGTTCCAAGTGGCAGATTGTTAAATTCAAAGTATCCGTTTTTGTCAGTATGGGTATAGCTTGCAATACTACCATTAGCTGAAAGCATGATCAGCGTATTATCTATTGTTCTGTTTGATTCATATGAGGGTCTGTAATTCTCATATAAGGTGCCGCTGATCTTTCCAGGTCCTGTGAGATTATCCGGGACATAGATAAGCTTCAAATCATTGCTATATGAATTTGTATCGTAGTGATTCATAAAGTCGGCATAATACCAGGTTTCCTTATCAACATAATATGTTGGCATGTAGTTATTATAATGGGCTGAATTTTCAGTTAGTCCTATTTTGATAAGGTAATTACCCTCGAGAACATTTGCAAACCAGTAATAACCATATTCATAAAAGATATTAGTGTCGACTGCGGTAATGGAAGTAGGAGAATTAAAACGGTAGAGATATGCAATAGCAGTATCTCCTTCATGAGAAGGATTATTCATCGGTTTATTATCCATAATTGCAAAACCACCGAAGTGCAAATATGCGGGTGTAACAATGAAATCACATATTGTGTCAATACATCCTGTTAATGATTCAACAACCAGGCAAACCTCATAAATACCACCATTAGCGTATTTGTAAACAGGATTTTGTTCGGTAGAGATACTTCCATCGCCAAAGTTCCAGGTCCAGCTTATGATTTCACCTACACTGGTATCAAAAAATGAATATTTGTTCTGGGTATTTGTGGTGGAGTCAAGAACCGCATTAAATCCTGCATTACAAGGAGGCGGAGCCTCTACAGTAATTGATGAGCAATGTATATCATAGCATGGGAAAGTTCCATTTTGAGCTGATGTGATCATAAGACAAACATTATAGATCCCCTGGGAATTATAAACATGAACAGGGTTCTGCTCGTTTGATTCATAACCATCACCAAATGTCCATAGCCAGTTAGTTATATCTGATCCTGTAGACAGATCTGTAAATTGTATTTCCAATGGATTAACAGGGTTGGCCATATAATCATATGCTGCTTCGCAATCCGGTTCTCTTACTTGAACAAACTCACAGTAAGTATCGGAACATCCTGTAGAGGAATTCGACATAGTCAAACATACAAAGTAATCTGCTGTATCAGGAAATGTATGAATAGGGTTCTGTATATAAGAATAAGTACCATCACCAAAATCCCATTCCCAGTTATCAGGATTTCCTGTTGACAGATCAATGAATTTATATTCATGTGGATTATAACCTGTTGGGAAATAGAAAAAATTGCTGACACAGTTTTGGCTTGTGTCACATAATTCGAATATAAAATTGATTTCGTAATTTCCCGGATAATATATTTCACCTTTAGTAACATTGTTATTACTGCAAGGATCTTTAGTGGTGGAGGTGACTATTCCAAACTCATAACCCGGAGGGAGAGGGATGTTTTCGGAAAAATAACCTTGATCATTGGTATAAACTTCAATAGTAATTGGAGATACACCCATATTCGCAGAATCGACTCTTATTTCAACTGTATGATTTATTATAGGAATACCTCCCTGTGAAACATCACTTAAAGTACCTGATACTGTGAGTGTATCA
This sequence comes from uncultured Bacteroidales bacterium, assembly GCA_964508895.1. Classification (GTDB taxonomy): domain Bacteria; phylum Bacteroidota; class Bacteroidia; order Bacteroidales; family B18-G4; genus M55B132. Next base: position 4,485 of record CAZDWF010000167.1, on the reverse strand, counting down.
TCAATCCCTAATACTATCAGGGAAATTACAGACATATATAATATTAATAAAACTCTTTTCATTATTGATCAGCTAAAAGTTCAGGTATATTCCAGTACGTAATCCTACAGAATACGGCAGTTTTTTATCCATGCCAGATCCTTTTGTGTAGATAGAATTAATATATTGTTTATAAACGGGTTCAACGCTAAAAGTAAGATTTTTCGACAAGCTCACATTCAGTCCAACACCAGCCATCCATTGCCAGTTGAATTTTCTTCTTCCAGGATAATTATTGTTAATATCAATGATTGTTATATCATTAGCATGATAAGTAACAACAGGTTCATCTTTATATACTAACCAGGAAAATATCAAACCACCTCGGATCTTAATTGAAAACCTATTATTTTCCCAGACTTTATAACCCACATTTAAAGGCACTTGCATATAGAGATAATTATTGGAAGTTTCTTCAATCTTTATATGTTTAACCGAATCATAGATATCGGTTGATTTAAGATTGAATATAATAGAGTCCGGATTATTCGGATCAATATTAAAAGAAGTAACATCATAATAATAGCCAACACTATCAAAACTTTCAAAATTGATACTATAGTTACCTTTTTCACTATAGTATTCAGCACCTACGCCACTTTGAACGAAGAAATCAGATTTTTGGTAATCAGCAGTAAGTTCAAAGGCATAAGAATTTTTATTTTCACCGGTGGGATAATAGGTTACGGAAGGGGTGATGTGGGCACCAAGCAGGAATTCGGATTTTCTGTAATAATCATTAACATTTGTGATGGGCTGTGGATTAACAATTTCTATATAATCAATGTTTTCAACAGCTGAGAAGAAAGTTTCGAAATAGAGGAAATTTCCGATAGATAATAAATATGGAGAGTTATATTCAGTTTTATCTTTGATTTCAACATTTTCTGTTGAGGTAAAATCTACACCACTGTCATCATAGTCTTTCTTATCATCCAAAACTACTTGATCTGTTGTTATTGTTTCTGAAGTATTATTACTGGGTTCCGTTTTAATAGTATTAGTTGAAGTGGCAGCTTCCTGATCAGGTATATTATTGTTATCAGATGTAATTCCGGTTTCAGTATTCGAACTTGAAGTTTCTTTTATATTGGATATAGCTTCGCTAAGCTGAGAAGGATAAATATCCGAATTCAGATCACTGCTCAATACAATTGCAAGAGATAGAATTCCAGCTGTAAATATTGCTACCAGTGGCCAAACTCTTTTAAAGAAGCTATCTCTTTCCAGGTAGGAATTCAGGAAATCGTTTTCGATTTCATTCCATAAGCCCAGGGAGGCTTCAGTCTGGTAGCCTTCCAGATTAGCAGTAAAAAACTTATCAATATTTAACTTCTTCTTCATATTCTAACCTTGTTGCATCTTTTTATTAACATATGGTTCAAGTTGTTTCCTGAGGAAATTTCTTGCTTTAAAAAGCTGCGATTTTGAAGTGCTAACAGTTATATTTAGTTCATTAGCAATTTCCTTATGCGAGTAACCTTCAAATACGTACATATTAAAAACAAATTTATATCCCTCAGGTAAGTTTTGTATCATATTCATTATTTGTTCTTTTGGAACTGGCAGATCAGGAGCCAAATCTGATTCATCCTCAGTGTTAAATGATTCCTGATAATTGTCAATGTTATCATGATAATAATGCTTTAAGTTTTTCTGATGATGATTTATAGCAGTATTGATCATAATCCTTTTAATCCAGCCTTCAAAAGAACCTTCATGCCTAAAACTTCTGATACTTTTAAATACCTTGATAAAGCCCTCCTGCATAATGTCCTCAGCTTCTGCTTTATCCTTGGAATATCTCATACATATAACAAGCATTATTGAGGAATATTTGTTAAAAAGCTTGCTAAATGCCTCTCTTTTTCCCTTTACACATCCCTCAATTATATTCTTGTTGGATACCATTAACGATTACTATTATGCAGACAGGCAGGCTTGTAATTGGTTGCCTACGTAAACAAAAAAAGCATCCTGAAGGATGCCTTTTTTCTATTAAATTCTATTATTTTACTTTTAAAAGTTTTCTTTTTATCGTGACATCATCTTCGGTAAAGATAATAATTTGATAATATCCTTCAGGATAAAATGATGTATTAATTGATAAACGGGATAGGCCTGATTCAAGGGAATTATTGCTTTGATCAATGATTTGACCTAAATAATTCAAAACAGAAATTTTTACATTTGAGGATGTTTTCATATCAAGATTGATATAAGCCTGTTCTTTTGCAGGATTAGGATAAACCTCGCCAATATTTTCTATATATGCTGATAGATGATCTTCAATAGAAGAGATTACTTGATCATTCAGAATAATAAATAGCAGGTCATCAATATTAAAATTGTTTGCATCCAATGTAATAGTTACAGGGTTAGATAATTTCCCAGGTACCTCTGCATGTACTTTATAAGTGCCATAGGGTAGATCACTAAAGGAAAAGATACCATTTTCATCACTGTAAATATAGTGGGCGCAATCATTTTGTTGATCAAACAGGAGTATATTAATATCTGAGGCCGGTCCATAACCATTGTCAGAGGAACCACCATAGTTTATGTTTCCCTGGATAAAGCCATTACCAATTGATGAACTCTTAATAGGAGCAGGATTTATATCAGCATCGAAAAAGGATTCTGTAAGATCCATAACTGTAGCACTTGTCCAGGTAATTACATCGCCAAAATAAGTAGGGATATAGTCACCATAGAAAATGGAATTTTCAGTAGGTACTGCTTTTGTTATATATTTCCCCGGGGGTATATTATAAAACCAATAATAATTGGCTGCCGGGTCAATAAGAGCGGTATCGTAAGCAATTAGTTCGTTATACTCATTATAGGTATATAAGAATGCCACAGCATCCTCAATTGGGAATTGTCCAATTTTAATATGCCCGCCAAGGTGAATAATTCCATCATTTAATCCGACAGCAACCTGCTGAATGATCACACTTGAATAAAAATAATCGTTACCTGATCCTTTATTTGAAACTGTTAATATTACCTCATATATGCCTTCCTGTTGAAATTCATATGTTGGATTTTGTTCATGGAAAGTTTCAGTTGTAACTGAGTCAATTGTAATATCCCATCTCCATGTTCTGATATCATCTCCATATGAATTATCAAAAAATTGAATAGCATAAGGATGAGGGTTTGTAGTGTCTTTTTCAGTATAGAAACTTGCCTGGAAATTATTCAATGATCCGGAATCCTCTATTTTAAAGTTTGCGAGTACGTATTCTTTCGGATTATTAAATCTGAAAAATCCTGTATTTTTATATTGCACATTATTTTCATCATAAGTGGTGAAAACCAGTGCGCCTTTATCAGCATTAGTATTAATAGTATCGTAATAAAATCCCCATTCATCAGTAGTAACTACTTTGTTATAAATAAATGAAGGATTATGAAATGGATCTGATTCTATGATAATTTCCTGGTTAGTTACAGGGGCGCCATTGACAATGTTAGTAACCTGGCCAGAAATTAATACACTTCCTAAATCGGTTCCGTTTACCTGTGATAAGAGAATTGTTGGCAGCAAAAGAATTAGCACGAATACGGAAATTCGTTTAGCTAAACTAAAGCGCCCTCTTAGTTTTACTATTGATTTATTTAACATGGTCTTTCGCATTTGCCAAAAGTTTAAAAATGATAGATGATTCCAGCTCTGAAACCAACCGCATAAGTATTGTTGGATTTAATAAATCTTCTTTCATAAGCTGAATTAATATAATATCTTAAAGTTGGTTCAGCACTTAAGCTGAAGTTATTATGCATTCTATAACTAATTCCTGCACCCAGAATGATCTGGGCATTTGTGTTTTTCCTGTAAGGTCTTGCATATTTGTCTTTCGATCCTTCTTTAGGAATGTTTTTTTGGATCATAAAAGCAAATGAAGGTCCGGCTTTAACGAAATAGGTAAACCTGTTGACCTGCTTCTTAAATCCGAACAGCAACGGAACTTCCAGATAAGTGTATCTGTTGGTTGTTGGTTTAAATGACTCAGTGGTGTCGAACACATCAACTGCATTGGTGTGATAGGTAGGAACAGGAGCACCGCTTGATGTGTCAAATGTTACAAGATAAACATCGTCGTAAGTGCCAAGGTACTTTTCATATTGATAGTCACCTACGTCTTTAGCGAAATTCAGTCCTAATCCTGATTCAATAAAGAAATCTGAGAATTGATAGGATATACTCAAGTCAAAGTGATATCCACTTTGATTCTGAATATTATCATCAGGATAGAACATTATTTCAGGAGTAAAATGCAAACCTAATTGCCATTCGGGTTTTCTTTTATAAGAATCATTAGAAATGCCGATTGGATTTAGATAATGTTTAGGGTAGTTGCCCTCAGCAAGGCTGTAATTATAGCTGTTGGGAATTTTACGTGAGTTGATGCCTTGCAGGTTAATTGGTTGAGTTTTATC
>CAZDWF010000166.1:0-6445 GCA_964508895.1 uncultured Bacteroidales bacterium | reverse complement strand
GATTGTACTTTAATTTTATATGATCAGTGGCTGATATGTTTGTATCCAAAGGTATTTGATTGTTTCCTACCCTGAAATCTGTAATTACGATATTTGGGATATTCGTGTTATCAAATATGCTATCTGGATGAAAGAATAAAAAACCACTACCATCACCCAAATAACCTGGGATAAAAATCCTTCCATCTTCACTCTGATACCAATATCGTGTAACTAGATTATCAAAGGGTAGACCATCATTAATATCATATACTTTAATTCTTTTTGATATTGGCTGATATTTCACCAAACCTCCATTTTGCAAACTCAACCATAAATTTCCATGTTTATCTCCTAATACCTGGCTAACTCCTAATTCCAATATGCCAGTTGAGTCATAAATGAGTTCAAATTTACCATTATCATGATTGTATTTATTTAGACCTTTGCTTGCCGCAGCCCATAAATTGTGATGAACATCTTCATACAGATCAAATACTGTGGAATTGAATAATCCAGGTTCTGTTTCATCTATTCCATGATAATGGAAGCTCAATGATTCCCTATCATCTTTTTGGATAGAATATACTCCTTTATCAAGTGTGCCAAAATATATGTTCCCTTTACTACTTTCAAACACATCAAATATTAATGTTTGATCAACAATATCTTCTCCAAAAAACCTTATTGGTTCAGTCAGATTATTCCCCTTTTCTTTAAATAATATACCACCATCAGCTCCAATCCAAAAGTTTCCACCATCGTCTTCAATTATGCTGTTAATTCTTTCCTGTTTAAATTTCTCACTATCATCAAGGTCGGTATTCAGATATTGTATTGACTCATTATTCCTATTGAATTTTACTGGCCCCCATCCGCACAAACCTAACCACAAAACACCGCTATTATCTTCATATATGTAATCAATATGATTGGTTATCGGGCTGTTGGCATCAATAGTGAATCCTTTTTGAAAGGAATATTGGGCAATTTTATTCAGTTCATGGTCAAATTTGAACAAGCCCTCTGTGCATGCACTAACCCATAAAAAACCTTGTTTATCCATGCAGAACCCGCAAGCGGTATAAAACAACTCTTCATTTTTAGGTTGTATTTGAACTTGTTTAAAGGGACTTCCTTCTGTATCCATCCTATCAACACCAGACCATCCTGTACCTATCCATATTATTCCATTATCATTTAAGTATAGTGTATTGATAAAATTATTCGACAAGCTATAGATCTTTTGCGGATCGATCAGGATTCTTTTGAAATAGTTAGAATGGATATCATATCTGACTAATCCATTTTTTGTGGCAAGCCATAATATATGCTGTCCTGGTCTAAAGGAACCTTGAATAAAAGAAACAGCATCATCTTTTAGATTATCCTTATTGGACTTACTTTTTGAGATTATTTGAATACACCTTTTCTTAGCAGGGTTATATTTGAACAGTCCTCTTAGTGTTCCAAACCATATGTTACCTTCCGGATCTCTGTAAAAATTAAATATTTGTTGATATACCTCACTGATGTTAGGGACAATATCATATGACTGAAAACTTTCATTGATTTGATCAAATAAGTATAGTCCATTATAAGTACCAATCAATAGTTTAGCGGTATCAATTGGAGTGATTGCTGATACTATATTACTTTTATTGTCATGACCATTGGGAATTATCAAATAAGAACGAAACTCTCCCGTCCCTTTATCAAGTCTAACTAATCCACCTCCACCGGTACCAATCCAAAGAACATCACTATCATCCTGAAAAATTTTATTAACCGGATTATTGGGAAGACTTGCTGGATTATCTGAACTAAATAAAAACGATTTGAACTTATCCAATACAGGATCGTATGAATAAAGACCCTTATCTAGTGTGCCAATCCATATTATTCCAGTATTATCCTCAAACAAACAATTAACCTGTGTTTCTGATACAGCTTGTGGATCATTTGGTCTATTGAAGGTCATTATTTCATAACCATTATATCTATTCAGTCCGTTCTGTGTACCAATCCAGATCATTCCTTTGCTATCCTCCAAGATAGCGTATACTTCATTTCCAGAAAGGCCTTGTTGTGTTGTTAAATGATAAAAGAAATATTCATCATTTTGGGCTTGAATGATACCACAATAAATAAAAGCAAATGTTATGCTAATGGAAAACATTTGTCTGGCATTGAACAGTTTTAATATTTTACTTCTAAGCAATGACAAAACAAGTAATTAAATAAATGCAATTCCAAAGTATAAATATACGAAATTCATTAGGAAGGTATGGACAACATTACTTATATCAAGGCAAGTTTAGGTGCCAAACATTTCACAGTGATTTTTATAGTCATTTTTACAATTCTATTTTTATAACCGCTGGTAATCAATCTGATAGAAAACAGGGGTGGTCCTGGTGGGCCCACAATACATTTTTATAAAGGTTTGTATCACAACAAGATACGAACCTTTTTCATTTTAGAGGTTACACATAAGTTATACAATGAAGGCTGGTTGCAGGGCCCGGTATTACCTATTTCGATCATCATAATGAATGGGAAGCATCCGGACATGTGGAAACGGGTTACGAATTTGACGCAGGAAAGGTACACTTCGGCCCAGTGGTGGAATATTCATGGGCAAGTGAAGACCAGGATATCATGGTCGGACTGCATCTGGGAGTTCCCTTTTAACGAAGTACATGTCGATGGCCCCCTTATTCTTGGCCTCGACTTTCCCCCTTGGAGTACATTCAAAATTTTCTTTGATGAGATTATATGTTGTTCCGGAGATATTTACTTCTCCCTCATCACCACTTGATTCCAATCGTGATGCAATATTCACAGTATCACCCCAGATATCATACTGGAACTTTCTTACTCCGACTATTCCTGCGACCACCGGACCAGTATGTACACCTATCCGAATCTCGAAATAGGGCTCATCTTTCTTTATACGGTTTTCTTTCAACGAATTCATGAAATCACGGATCTCGAGCGCAGCACGCACAACCTCAGTGGGATTGGTTTTATTCGGGACCGGCACGCCTCCGGCACACATATATGCATCGCCAATAGTTTTGATCTTTTCTATGTCATAGATTTCGATAATTTTATCAAATGCCTTGAAGCAGTGATCGATCTCTGACACCAGCTTTTCCGGATTCAATATTTCTGCCATTTTGGTAAACCCCTTAAAGTCGGTAAACATCACAGTGGCCATGTCAAAACTCCTTGCTTTTGAACTCCCTGTAGTTTTAAGCTCTTCTGCAGTTTCCTCAGGAAGGATGTTGAGCAGAAGGTTGTCGGATTTTTCCTTTTCATCCTGAATGATCACATTCTTAAGGGCCAGAGTATTACGGGTACGGCGAACGTATCGATACCTTTGCCATAACAAGATAGCAATAAGCGTTATAAAACCTCCAACAATTGCAACCGAATTACGTATGATCTTCTGTCTTTTAATAACAAGGTCCTGGATCTCGGCATCTTTTGTCAGCAGGTCAATTTCAGTCTTTACTTTTTCGTCTTCAATTTCCTTGATCTTATTCAGTGCCCGGTTTTTTTCATTATCAAGCAGACTTATACGTTCTGCATTATATTTCTCATTATAGGTGTAAGCTTCCTCATACTTACCAATAACAGCATAGATGCCTGCCATTCTACTATAAATCTCAAGCAGATTTTGACGGGAACCAAGACTGTCTGCCATGACCTCCGCAATCTTAAAGTTTTCCAATGCTCCATCATATTTTTCTTCTTCATTATTTATCTGGGCAATGGTCATGAAATAGAATAGCTTTCCCAATTCATCATCGATTTCTTTTGCTATGATGTACGATTGCTCTGCAAAGGAAAGGGCCAGCTCATATTTACCCATATTCTTATATGTTATGGCCATATTTGAGAGGGTGATCGACATATCTAATTTATTGTCCTGATCTTTCTGTGTCATAAAAGCCTTGGTGTAATACTCAAGGGCCTTCTCATGTTCATCGAGCTTGGAATATACGGTACCAATATTACCGTAGTTCTTTACCAGGCTCCTGGTATCCCCGAAATGTTCGTTTATCACTATGGCCATCTCATAATATTGTATGGCCTGTTCTTCCATACCCATTTCAGAATAGCGGGACCCCAGGTTATTATAGACCATGGCCAATCTTGCTGAATCACCTATGCTTTCAAATGTTTCCAGGGCTTTCATCGAATAACTGATAGATTCTTCTAATTGTCCCAAAACAGAATAGACAATACTGTAATTGTTATAGATGTTGCCCTCATCCCCTTTAAGTCCCAGTTTCTTCGCCATAAGGAGGGCAGAATCGTACATGATTATGGCTGAATCATAATCTCCGATCTGGTCAAAGCTAATCCCCTGGCACATTATCATCCTGGGTACCGCATCGTAATAATTTGCTGCCAGTGCAAGTTCCAGAACCTGCCTGGCATCCTTCATGGATTGATCAGGATCATTGTATAGATCCTCATGAATGTACTTATAGATCTCAAAAAATGTACTGGTATCCATATTGCCCATTTCGAGCTCCCTGAACAGGCTGTCGCGAACAGATTGTTCCTGTCCATTATTCTGGTCAGGCAGGAATAGTAAACTTACCGTAAGTAAAACCAACCACAGCTTAAAGTCCATTCGAATATTATTTTGATAGATATCATATTTAACCTACTAAATTACAAAACCTCAAAGCTTATTCAAAATCAAACCATGGGATCCTTCATCTGAAAGCAATAAATCAAATAAAAAATTCAAAAAATTTTACTGCCAAACATTTTACCCTGATTTTTACCCTGTTTTTTGATATATCAATTTTTACATTACTGATTATATGTGCATTACAAAATGGTTCACCTCGATAGCTAACGGGGGGGGATCCACAAAAAAACCTGATGCTCGATGCATCAGGTTTTTTTATTGCCCGATGGAGGAGATTGGACGATATTCGATCCTTCGACGTCGCTCAGGGCAGGTTATTCAAATTCAGGAAGTCTCTTAAAATTACTGCATTAACTGATAAACCACATCACTATCTTCATACGCTTCATTTAATGCTTGTAAAAAACATTAAAATAAATGCTTTTTAGTCTGAGAGGGTATGACGTATTACAGTCAGACTATCTAAAAAAACCAATAGTCGAGGGTGCAATAGAAATCAAAGGGATTAAAATTTTTAATTTACACTTCAGCTTCAGCATTGCTTGCACAAAGTACAGGGATTCCTTTGTCATTTGTAAGGATGTCTTCCTTATCAGAATCGGCAAAGTAGAAATGCTCCTGCGTTGCTGATACCATGATGGCGATCAGGTCTGCCTGAATCTTATCAGCATACTGCAAAGTTTGCTTTGCAAAACCCACGGAAAAAACTGTTTGGTCTTCGGATACCCTTTTAAAATTGATACCTTTTTCTGAAAATTTCTGATCAGCCTGTTTGATATTTTCCTTGAGTTTATCGCTTTGATCAAAGCCGGCCTTTCTAATCGAGTACATATGAATTTCAGAGTCAAACCATCCGGCAAAGAGGGTCAAGGCATCAATCATCTTATGATATTCATCATGCCCGCCAACAGGGAAGATAGCCGTTTTGAATTTTTCTCCGGGCACTATGCTGTTCTCCTGAACAACCAGTGTTGGAATACAGATTTTTTTCAGAAGCTTAAGTATATCAGGGCCAAAGAACTTTTGCCTGATTCCCCTAGATCCATGAGTAGCGATCACCATCACGTGAAAAGAGTTATTGGCAGCTATCTCAGGGATTACTTTAAAAATATTCCCCTTTTGACAGATGAAATCACAGGAAATATCTTCTTCCGTATTTATCTTATCAGCCATGGCCTTTAGCTTATCTTCACATTCTTCGAGTGATATGCCGTCATCTTCAAAAACGTGCAATAAGCTGATGGCGCTTTGGCTCCTGCGGGCCAGAAACTTCCCGAATTCAATGGCTTTATCTGAAGCTTCAGTAAAATCGACGGGAATTAGCATTTTAGGTTCAATCATAATAAGAGAGATTTTTATCTAACTAATTAACAAATATAGCATTAAAATGTTTTTACTCTTTAATAAACATTTTACCCTGTTTTTTGATTTCTCCATTTTTAGATACTTATTAATCAGCGCATTTGAAAATATTTCAAGTCCTGGTGGGCCCACAATAGAAAACCTCATAACCTATTTGGTTGTGAGGTTTTTGTTATCCTGAGAGTATTCTCATCAATTCCAGATTGAGATAATAATGATGGCCATGAATTGTCCTCTTCTCAAGGATACCCATTTCAGACAACTTGTTTAAATAGGATCTGGCGGTGTTCTCCGAATATATTTCATTCTCCGTAAGGTGCTTCACTCTTGTATATGGTTGAATAAAAATGGATTCTACCAGTCTCTCTGGCCTTCTTATTTCTTTATTTTTAATTATACCTTGTACATTACTATGGGTCATACTTTGGA
>CAZDWF010000165.1:0-6549 GCA_964508895.1 uncultured Bacteroidales bacterium | reverse complement strand
AAATATATATTTGGATTATCTAATAATTACATTTACAGAGTATATCCAAAAGAAAGGGTAAACCCATAATCAGATTTTGAGGCTTCAGGATCGGGTGGCCTGTTGTCATTACTAAAGTAAAGCGTCAGTTTCCAGAAAAGATCTTTAAGAAGCTCTAATTTCAAGCGGGTTTCGAACTCGGTCCTTACTCGTCCGAAATCTGTAATTGAGGGGTAGAAATTTATTCCGGCATTAAGATCGATTTTAGGAGTATCATACTTAAACCTATAATAGCTTAGTCCAAGTAAACCTTCAAGGTTACTATAGCTGCTTTTATCTTCATCAGACCATTCCTGGTTAATAACTAAACCACCTGAGGCCTGTAGAATATTATAATTTGACTGGATAATACTATTAGTTAATCCGGCACCTCCAAGTATTCGTGCCAGTATTCCTAATTCTGAGTTTTGCTGAAAGCTAGAAAGAAGTACAGCGTCCCACTTTTGTTTGAGTGAATAATAGAAATTATAACTAAAATCCTGTCTTCTGGTGGGATATCTATCTTTTTGAGTTGTAAAGGCTCCGTTATAACTAATGGTATTTGTTATTTTTTTTGCATCGTACCTGAAGTTTGATCCAAAATTAATCTGTCCAAGCTCATTAGCTTTAGTGTAGTTAATTCCAATATCAAAAGATCCATCAAATCGAGCCCAGAATTTGTTTTCAATTGGAGTTATAGCAATAATTCTTATGAGCATAATTTCATTTACTACGGGGCCGGTTATTAATTCTACTTTATTGTTCTCTTTTGAAAATCTAAAAGAACCATAAAGGAAGTTTCCGTTATCAAGTTCAATCTCAAAATTACTATTACTTGATAATTGCAATACCTTATCCCATTTCACCTGAAGGATACCAATATCATCGGTTTTATAAGTAAGCAAACCATATTCAAGGTCTTTGATTTCACCTGTGATTATGTTTTCATTGATAATTTTAATAGAATCAGTTTTTTGCCCTAAAACCGTGCTTGCAAATGCAAGAAAAATTACTGTAATAATTACTTTAATCTTCATGTGTATCGAAGCATAAAGATACAAAGAAATGAAAGATGAATGATGAAAAATGAAAGATAGAAATCAAGATACAAGTTAGTGAGATCTTATCTTGTATCTTGATTCTTGCGACTTGAACCATTTACAACCCACTCATCATCTTTGATGTATTATCTTTCTTATATGTGAAGTGATCGCCTTTATGGAATACGCATTTCATCTCCTGATCAATACCATCTCTTTTTGCCTGCTCAGCAAATAGTTTATATTCACATGTATGGGCACCGCTATGCATTGGCACAAATAGTTTTGGCTGAAGTTTTTCAACGGTATAATAAATTCCCTGTTTTACTTGTTCAGGTTGGCCAAGACTACAACCTCTTATACCTCCAAAGAGAATATCTATATTCACGTTTTTATCTGCAATCATATCAATTTCATCGGAAAATGCTTCCATCAGATCGTCTTCTCCGTTTGCATGATCACCCATATGCAGTATAGTAAGTCCATCGACTTCAATAAGATATCCACCACCAAGATCTGTTGAATAATGAACATATACATTCATATTATCAAGCTTCTTTTCGCCGTGTACGGGAATTAATGTATACTCTTCAGGATTTCTGTCAAGAGCTTCCCAGCAAAGCACATAATTGATATCATCAACAGTTTTGGCCCAGTTAAAGATTCTTGGATCATAATGATCGCCATGGGAGTGAGTGCTGAAGACCGTAACATTTTGATCTTTAATTTCTTCAGGAATGATATAGCCTGATGCAAAACAGGAATCATCAGGTTTTGCGAACCAGTTTTGCACTGAATAATCAAATATCAATAAGTGGTTTTGTGTTTTAACAGCCCATGCACTATGACCCAGGAAGAAGACTGAAGCTTCACCTGCTTCCAGGGTTTCATTAAGTGGATCTGTTGCATTTATATAATCTTTTATTTTGCTGTCATCAGCACCACTGGCAAGTATGTTGTAGGCTATGTCCATATGTTTATAGCGGCATGCATAATCAAGAGGTGTTTGCATACATTTATCAACAGCATTGACATCTGATCCTTTTTCAATCAATAAGTCAACCATATCACCATCTCCCATTGCTACGGCCTGATGAAGCTCAGAACTCCCCTGTATTTTCTCTTTTATATTCAGGAATGCTCCATTTTCAATAAGATATGCTACCAGTTCTTCATTACCATTTTCTATGGCAAAATGCAAAGGTGCAATTCCATTATTATCATACACATTGATTTTAGCACCGTTGCTGACAAGATTTTTTGTCATTGCAAGTCCGCCACGACGAGCGGCCGCATGAAGTGGTGTATGGAAATTAGGTCCACAGGTACAGGCTTTATCTGAGCAAGGGTCGGGATTTACATCTGCCCCATTCATAATAAGAAATTTGCTCATGCCATCAGGATCTCTTGAAAATGCAGCAAAGGTTAGAGGGCTTCTTCCATCCAGTGATAATGCATTAATATCCGCGCCATTTTCAAGAAACAGCTCAATCACATTTGTTGCAGTCCCTCTTGCAGCAACATTATGCATGGGAGTTTGATTGAAATTATTTTTACTGTTTACATCCGCGCCATTCTCAATAAGGATTTTAGCTGCATCATAAGTGTTTGGGTTTGCAGCCCAGAATAGAGGAGTTTCACCACTTAAAGCTTTTGCATTAACATTGGCACCATGTTCTATAAGACAGCTAACTATTTCCGTATGACCGAAAGAAGTTGCACTGTGCAGGGGCACAATACCATCAGCAATAGGAGTATTTGGATTTGCATTATTTTCAATGAGTATCTTTACCATTTCAAGATTACCGCCAATAGTGGCTGCCTGTAATGTGGTCCACTCTCTGTTGTTTCTCACTTTAACATCTGCACCTTTTTCAATTAAGTATTCAGCGATTTCTGGTTGACGATACATAAGTGCAAAAAGTAATGCACTGTTGCCATTATCATCCTGGAAATTTACATCAACCTCATTTTCAAGAAGGATGTCGATAATTTCTTTGCTACCAGAAATAGCGGCATGATGAAAGGGTGTAGAATTTTCATGATCACCAATGTTTGGGTCAGCACCTTTCTTTAATAATAAAGCAAAAACCTCAGGCTGGTTTTTCCATGCAGCCCAGTTGAGTGGGGTCATCGACCTGTCATTTGCCTGGTTTAATAATTCAGAATCTTCATAAAGGAGATTTTCAATGCTTGTCACATCTCCATTTTCAATAGCTGTGAAGATCTCCTGAGAGTTTGCATTGAAACCTGCAAACAGGAATAGTAACACAATTCCAATAAATGCTGATCTATTTTTCATAAATGATAAATTTAGGTAATACATAGGATAATTTGAATCAATCTGATCCAGGAAAGCTAAATATATACTGTTAGTCACAGAAATTTGTAACTACTTACAAAAATATATCAGAAAAATGCATAAATGATTATTGGTTTGCGGCTTGCTTGTTTGAATTAACAAACAGTCCTTTTACTGTTCTACTATCACATTTACAGTCGCAGTGAGTCCGTTCGATATATCCTCACATGTGATTACTGCAGTTGTTCCACTGAGGCCTACACCAGAAATCACTGCAGTGGCTGTATTAACCGGATCAACATAAACTGTAGCAACATTATTATCAGAAGATGACCATGAATACTGAGGTGATGAAGAGGGTAAATATGTGATTGCATTTAAGTTATATATATCATCTCTAAGCAGAACGATTTGAGAAACTCCATGATTGATCAATATTGATTGTGTCATAGAGAAGAATCCTGCGGAATTGAAATTATCTGTAATAAATCCGTTATCTGCACTATTTTGATTGCCCTTGATTATTATTTTAAGAGTATGGTCCACATCTCCTCTTTTGGGACTCATATAATATAACCAGTAGAAACTATTAGCAAGATCGCTGATATCATCCTGGATCTCATCAAATTTAGCAGAGAGTTCTGAAACATTGTCGATGGAGAAATATCCTGCATTACCAATAGATTTTAACGCATTTTCGTCTATCTCTGATCCTAACCCAATTGTATAAACTTTCTTTTCCCCACGTGCGGCAAGAGCTTCGCTAAGAGTGTGTGATCCCTGGGTATCGCTTCCATCAGTAAGCATTACCATGAATCCCTGATTAATATTATTGTTGTTATATGAATCGGTCCATTTTGAAACACCTTCAATTACTGCTCCGTACAGATCTGTCGTAGCAAAGCCAAGAGGGATGGAATCAATGGCATTATTTAATTCATTCTTGTTGTTGGTAAAACCCTGAATAAGCACTGTGTTTTCTGAAAATACATAAATAGCGATTTTCTGTTTGTTTGCAATACTATTTACAAAGCTTTTAGCAGCTGTTTTTATCTGATCAAAGTTAGTGCCTACACTAGCGCTATTATCAATAAGTAATACAGTTTTGAGCGAGTACGGGACAGCATCTTTCTTCATCACGTTCATGGCTGATTCTGTTGGTGAAACAGCCTTATTGTCTTCAAGAATTTCAAAGTCTTCTGTGTGTAGATCACTAACTCCTTTTTGTAATCCATTCTTAACCTGGAACATAATATTCACAAAACATGGATCTTCTGTATTGAGCAAATATTTTTCCATAACATATGAATTTTCTGCATTTGGAGTTGGGGTGTCACCCTCATCATCACTGTCTTTTTTGCAGGCAGAAACAATAATAAAAGAACTAAACAGAATGACAATAATCATCAGCAATGAATTCTTTGAATTATGCATATCGATAGTTTTAAGGATTACACAAATTTACAATAAATACATAACACTTTTTTTAATCACTATATTGTTTATTTCTCTTAACTTTGATTTTGTTGAAATAATTCTGATGAGAAATAAGTTGTTGATAATCCTATTTCTGACATTTATTCCTGCAATGGTATTTTCGCAGGAAATAACTCAGGATGTGATATATCTGAAAGATGGACGGGTAGTAAAAGGTATTATCACGAAGAACATAGAAGGGGAGTTTATACGCGTGAAAGTTTCAACCCACACTATGACTATTTATTATGAAGATATCGATAGCATTAATAAGGAGGAATATAAGACTGAAATGGTAGTAAAGCAGGATTTTAATACTGTAAAAGATGATGACTATTTTACAAAAAACAAGAATGAGTACTGGAGTCTTGCCACCGGATTAGGACAATCTTATGGTGGTTTAATAGGAGTGCGTTTTCAGCAGCGGTTTGGAGAAAAAATGGGATTGGGATATCACGGGGGAATAGGATATACACCGGGAGGTGATACCCTCAGGGGTTTTGTGGGATTTGCAGTAGGGGTTAAATTTTTCATTTATAAAAGCTATTATATCAATCTTCAATACGGAACTGCAGGATTGATATATTATGAGGATGTATATGGAAATATCCTTAACCAGGAAATCATGTATGGCCCTGCTGTAATGGCTGGAGGCGATTGGTTTTTTTCTAAATATTTTGGCATGAACGGAGCACTGGGAGTTGCATTCAATGTTACTCATCCGGATGTGCAATCGGTAATTTTTAAGGTGGATTTTGGGTTGGTGGTGAAGTTTAAGTGACGGGTTCCGGATGCCGGATGCCGGATGCCGGATGCCGGATGCCGGATGATTGACTATTTTGTAGTGATGGCCATAATTTTGCTACCAAATATGGAATCAACAATCTTAAGGGCTTCGGTCGTTTTTATAATCAAGGATTATTTCCAACAGCTCTTCTCCAAAACGCTCCATTTTCTTTTTTCCAATTCCGTTAACAGAAGATAATTCTTCTTTTGTTTCCGGACTGCGTTCAGCAATTTCATTTATTGATTTCAATTGCAATATTCGATAAACTTTCCAGTTTAGTTCATCGGCTTTCAGATTGCGCCAGTTTTTCAGAATCTTGTAAAGCTCTGTATTACTCTGGTCTGATGGGATATAATCTGATTTACGGGTTTTTGATTTTTTTTGTAGCTCTTCAAGTGTAGCTTTGGCTCTTGAATAGAGGTAATTTTTCAAATGAAATCCGCTTTTACAGGAATCAAGACATAAATACTTATAATTCGTATGATTTAGTAACTTTTCCCGTATCTCTTTTTGTGATTTTTTTACCTTAGTATTATCTGTATCAGAAGGAAGTTCCTGAACTGCCTCACATACAATATTCCTGATCTTATTACTGAAATACTGGCTGGCTTTTTTTATTCTTTGCTGTAGTTCTGTATTGTCTTCAGGATTGGAATTTCCTGTCATTAATAAATACAATTGAGAAGCAAATTTCACCGACACCCTATAAATGTCTTTATCGAAATTCTCCAGGATATTCTGAAAATCCTGTATTAAGCTTTTAGGTAATGAAGAAATGTTATCTCTTATAAATTTCAGGTT
This sequence comes from uncultured Bacteroidales bacterium, assembly GCA_964508895.1. Taxonomy (GTDB): domain Bacteria; phylum Bacteroidota; class Bacteroidia; order Bacteroidales; family B18-G4; genus M55B132. Next base: position 125 of record CAZDWF010000165.1, on the reverse strand, counting down.
TTGGTTAATTAATCTCCTGCAGTAATCAAAGTTGAAAAGTTCTGTAATAAGATCCTGCTGGAACGCAATTTTCGAATCCTGCAATTTTTGTGAGTCGGGTTGATTTTTTTTCAACATCCTGGGTG
>CAZDWF010000164.1:0-6564 GCA_964508895.1 uncultured Bacteroidales bacterium | reverse complement strand
ATGTATATGAGATGCCGTCAGAACAAAGTTAAATAAAAAAAATAGTTTGAATGCATAATAATACCGGGAAACTAATATTAATCTTTTTAATCATGCTTTTATTGTCAGCATGTGCATCAAATCGCAGGTATCCATATAATAAAAAGAAAAAGAAGAGAGATTGTAATTGCCCGAAGTGGTCTGAGAATATTTATCAAACAGAGAAAACCTTTTTTTATGGCTGAATATTCCGACATCCTGAGTAAATATATTCCATTAACATCAGTAGATATAGTTGAGCGATATTTAAAGGATTACAAGATTCACCTTCGAATAACTAAAAACAGGAATTCAAAGCTTGGTGATTTTCGTCCACCTGTGCAATCTGGAACAAACAGGGTTTCTATAAACTATGATTTAAATAAGTATACATTTCTGATCACTTTGATACATGAAATCGCTCATGTACATGTTTGGGAGAATTATGGAAGAAAACCCAAGCCACATGGGGAGGAATGGAAAAATGCATTCAGGGAGTTAATGCAGCCTGCTTTGAACGAAAATATCTTTCCCGAAGATATTGATTTTGCTTTAAAGAAATATTTGAGGAATGCAAAAGCTGCAAGTGGATCTGATGTTAATCTATCAAGAATATTGGGAAAATATGATAAATCGGAGTATATTGTACTGGAAGATTTGCCGATGAATGCTGTTTTCAGGATAAATAATGGCAAGACATTTAGAAAACTTGAGAAGAGAAGGACCAGATTCATGTGTTTATGCCTTGATGACCAGAAGAATTATACTATAAATCCACTGGTTAAGGTTGAACAGATAAAATAAAAAATAATTTTATTTGAAATAGTATGGAAAACAATTACTGTATTATAATGGCTGGAGGTGTAGGAGCACGATTCTGGCCAATGAGCCGGACTTCACATCCTAAACAATTCATTGATATTCTTGGTACGGGAAAGACATTGATACAGCAAACTTTCAACAGGATGTCGAGGATCTGCCCCAAAGAAAACATTTATATCGTCACCAATGAAATTTACAAAGAACAGGTATTAAGCCAGCTGCCGGAAATATCAGAGCACCAGGTCCTTTGTGAACCCATGCGCAGGAATACAGCTCCATGTATTGCTTATGCAAATTACAGGATATTGAAAAGAAATAAAGATGCTGTTATAGTAGTTGCACCTTCGGATCATATCATCCTGGATGAAAATGAGTTTATTAGTAATGTAAACTCAGTGATAAAGGCTGCTTCAGACAAAGACTGCTTAATGACATTGGGCATTATACCAAGCAGGCCGGATACAGGATATGGTTATATTCAATTTGAAGAGGGGAATGTATATGCTGGTGATACCAATATTAAGAAGGTGAAAACTTTTACAGAAAAACCAGATCATGAACTTGCGCAAACATTTCTGAAGAGCGGTGATTTCCTCTGGAATTCAGGAATTTTTATCTGGTCGTTGAAAAGTATCATGAAAGCATTTAAAGACCACCTTGAAGATGTGGATGTTTTGTTCAGGGAAGGAATGGATCTTTATGAGACTATAAAGGAAGAAGATTTTATCAGCAATACATATTCAGTATGTAAAAACATTTCTATTGACTATGGTATAATGGAAAAAGCTAATAATGTTTATGTAAGGGTCTCAGATTTTGGATGGTCCGACCTCGGCACATGGGGATCATTATTTGATATCAGGAATAAGGATGAGAATGGAAATGCAGTGATTGGGAAAAATGTTATGACTTATGATTCTTCCGGTTGTCTTATTAATGTGCCCAAAGATAAACTTGTTGTCATAGAAGGATTAAATGATTATATAGTAGTAGAAGAGGAAGGAACCCTGTTAATTTGCAAGATGTCGGATGAGCAAAGTATTCGTCAGATTGTAAGTGATGTAAAACTTGAAAAAGGAGATAAGTACGTTTAGGCCTTTCTTGCTCTATTACTTATTCCATAAAATTCATTGTTATTATTATCAAAGTGATTGTTCCCAGAACCAACGGCATATAATAAAGGGATTGGGGTGTAAAATCTGATAAGCTATCAACACTCCCAATCCCATTGCTAATACTGCAACCACAAAGAAATCTATTCTATTGCGGCCTCTGATCCTGATTTGCCGGTCGAAAATAATCACTAAAAAGCCCAGCAAAGGGAAGCCCATCAATTTAAAAAATTAAGATCGAATCCTGGAAAAACCTCGTTCTCTATCATAAAATTAATAACCTTTACCCCTTTAATAAATTTTGGAGTAAAAAGTCCCCACTTAAATGAAGAAATTATTTAAATTTCATGGGATTTCCCCTCGCACCCTAATTTTTACGATTTGTAATTGTGTAATTTATTTATTTTTACCGCATGAAAATAAACATACTGTTGCTTTTACTTTTTGTGGTGATTATTGTTTCCTGTAAAAATGATAAGGATTCAGTCATAACAGCATCAGAGATTTTTGAAATTGAAATATATAATCAAACTGATATCACTTTTAATAAAGCAAAAGGAGAATATTATATTTCTTCAAGCGCGGGAGAGATCTACACTCTCGATAGTACATTTAAGATCATAAAAAAAACCTTTATTGAAGGAATAGAAGCTGGGTCCATCTCATATGATAAAAGCTCCCTGCTTATTTCAGACACACTGTCAAATAGGTTTTACAGGCTCATACTTCCAGGGTATAAAATAATTGATAATAATTTCAGGATTATTGGAATTTCTGCCAATAACAAATCTAAAGTTGTTGGTATGACTTATGATAATTGTAAGGATGAGTGGATAATTATTCAGGATATGGTTCCTGTTCGATTAAGTATCTATGATGGAGATTTTCATTTTATCAAAAAAGAAAGATTAAAAGGTGCAACAAATATTACTTCTTGTTCAAGTTATGGTGGTTATTTGTATGTGCTTGATGGTAGAAGCAGCAGTATTTATAAAATTAATCCCAGTGATTTAAAGGTAATTCATTCATGGATTATTGATGTTGAATATCCTGAAGGAATTTGTTTTGATGATAATGGAGATATTGTTGTTTTATGTGGTTCAGACAAAAAGGCACTTATGTTTAAAAGAGAGCTTTTCGAATTATAAATCAGTATACTTATCAGCTTTATCTTTTGATTTTTCTACAGGATATTTTTGTTCGTTTTTCTTGATTTTTTCCAGGATGATCTCCCTGATGTCAAAACCATATTTTTCGGCAATCAGGAATGCAAATGATAATATGTCTGCAAGTTCTTCACTGACTTTCTCAGGATCAATTTGCCCGATCTCATCCTCCGATTTCCACAGAAACAGTTCATTAAGTTCTGCTGCTTCAATTGATAATGCAAGCGCAAGGTCTTTTGCATTATGAAATTGTTTCCAGTTTCTGCGGTCTCTGAAAGCTATTAGTGTTTTGTAGATTTGATTTATTTCCGACATAATCATAAAATTTGAGGGTTTCCAATCCGTATGGGTTGGAAACCCTAATTTTCAAAACCATTGATATTACCAGACTCTAGCGCGTTTTCCTTTTTCTAAAAACATTTCATTACCATCTTTCACACCAAATGCATCATGAAACTGGTCCATGTTTTTTACCGCTCCATTTACTCTTGCAATTCCTGGTGAGTGTACATCCTCTTTTATTCTGCGCATCAATTCTTCATTGGCAATATTATTCCTCCATAGTTGGGCATATGACAGGAAGAACCTTTGTTCAGGAGTGAATCCTTGTATTGGCTCAGTCTTCTTTCCCTTCAATGCTTCTTCCATTGCATCAAATGAGATATTCATACCTCCTAGGTCAGCAATATTCTCCCCAAGTGTTAGCTTTCCATCAACATAAAGTGAATCAAGTATTACAAATGAATTAAACTGATCTACCAGAACCTGAGATTGATTCTCGAAACTGGTGGCATCTTCTTCTGTCCACCAATCTGTCAGGTTCCCTTCTTTATCAAATAAGCGGCCTTTATCGTCAAAACCATGGGTCATTTCATGTCCGATCACAACACCTATTGCACCGTAGTTTACAGCATCATCAGCATCCATATAAAAGAAAGGTGGTTGTAGAATTCCTGCCGGGAATATGATCTCATTCATAGTAGGCACATATCCTGCATTAACAGTTTGTGGTGGCATTACCCATTCTTCTTTATCCAATGGTTTATTAACTTTCGATATATCATCATCGAAATAAAAACGGCCTGTATTTCTTATATTACTAAAATAGCTATCAGGTGTTACTTCTAATTTGCTGTAGTCTTTCCATTTATCAGGATATCCAACTTTAACACTTATTGCAGTAAGCTTTTCCTGGGCTTTTGCTTTTGTTTCATCAGTCATCCAAGCAAGTTCTACTATCCTTTTTGAAAGAGATTTTTTAAGGTATCCTACCAGGGTTTCCATCCTTTCTTTTGCTTCAGGAGGGAAATAAACTTCAACATATCTTTTACCGATAGCATCAGACATAGATCCGTTTGTTGCACTGAGAACTCTTTTCCATCTGGGCTTCATCTTCTTTTGTCCTGATAGGAATGTATTATAAAAGTCGAAATCTGCCTGTTCAAAATCTGAACTAAGGTAGTTAGCCGTTCTGTTAATAAGTGTCCATCTCATTTGAGCCTTCCAATCATCCATTGAAAGTTCACTTATCATAGTACTGAGTTCAGCAAAAAATTTTGGCTGATTAACATTAAATTCACCTGGATCACCAAGTCCAATTGTTTCAAAATAGGATGTCCAATCAATATTTGGAGCCAATTCCTGCAGGCCTTCAATCTTCATCTTATTTTTTGTACCCATTGGATCACGATTTTCTAATCTGGTATTAGAAGCATTAGCAAGTTGGGTTTCCAGTTTCATAATTGTTTCGGCATCCTTCCTGGCAGATTCTTCATCCTGTCCGCCAATCTGCAACATTCTTGCAATATGCTTCACATATTCAACTCTGATTTCTGTAGATCTTGGATCTTCTGAGAGATAATAATCTCTGTCAGGAAGACCAAGTCCACCCTGCCAGATATTAGCAATTACCCATTCACTGTTATCCTGATCAGCCCTTGAGAAAAAATAAAACCATGGTGAAATTCCACTGCTTTGAATGCTTGTCATTAATAACTGAAGTTCTTTAGTGTTTTGCAATGCATCAACTTTATCGAGATAAGGTTGCAGAGGACTTATGCCTGCAGCGTTAACAGCTACTGTATCCATTCCTGAATTGTAAAAATCACCAATTTTCTTTTGTATACTTCCTGGTTTGGCATCAGTTGCTTCAGCTGATTCGAGAACGAGTTTTTTCAGGTCTTCCCTGTTTTTTTCTCTCAATTCAGTAAATGCTCCGTACTGTGTGTATTCTTCGGGAAGTGGATTCTCATCTAACCAGGTTCCATTTGCATAGAGGTAGAAATCCTGTCCCGGAGCATAGGCTAAATCCATATTAGCAGGATCAATGGCTTTGTTTGTTTGTTTTTGATCAGTCATACAAGAAATCATTGTTACAAGTAAAACAAAGCAAAGAAACGCTTTAAATTTAAGTAAGTTCATCATTTATTGATTTAATATTATGTTTGTTTATTTAGTTTTCAGTCGCCGGCATGCACTTAATCAACTGCTTGCTTTATTCTTCATCTTTCATTATTACTATTCATATCTTATAGTATCAACAGGATTCCTGCTTGCTGCTCTCAGTGCAATAGATCCAACTGTTAGCATGGCAATAATTAATGCTGAGAAAATTGCCAGAACGAATATCCACCACTTAAGTTCTGTACGATAGGGATAATCTTCCAGCCAGAGGTTCATCATATACCATGCAACAGGAATAGCTAATGCGGCTGCAATGATAATAAGTTTTAAGAATTTAAGAAGCAATGAATTTACAATTTGCATGATGCTTGATCCCAGCACTTTTTTTATTCCTATCTCTCTCCTTCTTTGTTCTGTAATGAAAGTGACAAGTCCAAGTAAACCTAAACAGGCTATAAGTATTGCCAGATAAGTAAAATAGGAGAATAGTCCGCCGGTTATGTTTTCTACTGAATACATTCCTGAAAGTCTGTTATCCAGGAAAAAATATTCAAAAGGAATGCTTGGATATAAATCTTCCCACTTTGTAGTCAGCGCCTTAATTGCTTTGTTATGATTCTTATCATTTAGACGTACTGCAATATGTCTTTGATTGTTTTCATCCATTTTAAGGATGAGCGGTTTAATAGCTTGATGAAGAGAAGCATAATTAAAGTCTTTTATAACACCGATAACTTTGAAGCGTACATCATTAATTACACTATCAGCTGGTATTATTATATTTTTACCAATTGGATTTTCCCATCCAGCCTCTTTTACCAGGGCTTCATTCACAATAACTGATAGGGAATCAACCTTATAAGTTGATGAGAAATTCCTTCCTTTTTTTAGCTCCAGACCCATCATATCAAGATAATTGTGATGAACATCATTAAACACGACCATCCACATATTATTCCTGGGAAATCCTTCTGGTAAAAAGCTTCTTCTCATTTCATATATTCCGGGATAAGCGGCTGATGAAGAAATATCCTTTATGTAAG
>CAZDWF010000163.1:0-6606 GCA_964508895.1 uncultured Bacteroidales bacterium | reverse complement strand
TATAGTTGTCTTTTAATTCTTTAACAATGGTAAGAGCTTTAGTAGACAGAACGGTATAAATACCTCCAACTTTATTGCAAATCTCCCAGCTTACCTCAAATAAATAATCAGTTGTCATATAGTATATATTTTAGCGAATCGCAAAAATAGATTTTAAATAAATCTGTAATTAAATTTTCTATTAAGATGCTAACAAGTATTTAACATTAGCCTAGTGAATACTTAACGGAGCCTCCATCAACTGTAATTGTTTGTCCTGTATTGAATTCAGAATAAGGTGACAACAACCAGGCTGCCAGTGAAGCAAAGTTTTCAGGATCACCAATCTTTTTCACAGGAATACTTTCCATTTGATCAAGTTTGGCTTCTTCATATGAAATGCCACCAAGTTCAGCTTTTTTTTGAAGAACTCTTTCAATGGCTTTGGTATCATGAAATCCGGGGCCAATAATATTAGAAGTTATTCCTTTATCAGCATGCTCTTCTGATATTGTTTTCGACATTCCAACAATAGCCATACGCAAAGAATTGCTTAATACCAGGTTCGCCACAGGTTGTTTAACGGAAACACTTTCCAGGAATAATATCCTTCCGTAGTTTTGTTTCAGGAAAATTGGAATTAGCCTTTGAACAAGATCCACTTTCCATCTCACTAAAAGCCTGTATGCCTTGTCCCAGTCAAGCAGATCTGTTTCTAAAAATCTTTTTGCAGGAGGACCTCCGGCATTGACGAGAATACCATCCAGTTTTTGATCTCCGACAGTATTTATAATTCTGTCAACTGCAGCTTCATCATTCACATCAGCCACAACAGGAATAACATCATCATTCTCCCTGGCAAATGCCTTTAATCTGTCTTCTCTCCTGGCCACAGCAATCACCTTTGCTCCTTCATCAAGCAAGCGTTTCATAATCGCTTCACCCAGGCCGGAACTGGCACCACATACTATGAATAATTTGTCTTTTAGTTTTAAATCCACAATGTTATTGTTAGTTGTCAGTCGTTAGCCGTGAGCCATTAGCTCTTAGTATTTAGCCATTTCTCCACCTTTTTCTTCATCTTATCAACCTCAGTCTTCTTAACTTTCGCTAGTTGTTTTTCAAGCTTTTCAAATTTTGACTTTGCCTTTATACCAAGATTGTTTACTACCTTCTCTTTTATCTCTTCAGAGGCATCTTTAAGTGCAATTGTAAGATCATCGAGATCAACATCCTTGATCAGCTTTTTAACCTTAGCATTCGATAATTCAGTTAGCTCATCAAACTGAACTTTTCCATCTTTAACAGCTTTCTTTGCAGTTTTCTTAAGTTGTTTTGCAGTCTCAGTAGCTATTTTTTTTATTTCATCAGCCATTTCTCCACCTTTTTCTTTAACACCTTGAAAGTCTTTTCCAGGGCAGGCATTTTCGACTCTTATCATAAAATCAGAGAGCACGTTCATATAATTGATAAATGCTTCATATGGAGTGCCGTAAGGATTAAAGTATTTATGCACATCACCATCGGAGAACCATTTAGTACACATATAGTAGAAATGGTCACTGGTTTGTAACATTACCCAATCAAACTTGATCTGTTCATCATTACAAGCCTTCACTTTCTCCTCCATGGCATAAAGCTTATCGAAGGCTTCATCTTGCAGTTCATTACCCAGCCAGGCAGTAAGGTCTCTTTCTTCATCGGCCCATGAAATCGGATAAGGAACATGAATTGACCCCACAGCTTGCAATTTTTTAGCAAGCTCTGATGGTGTATTAAATGTAAATCCTGAATTAGCAAAAACCATACTTGGAAGCACTTTCATAAATTCAAAAATTCCGGTTTCTGGCCATTGGTGTTCACCAAAGGTTTCATAATCCATAAAAAGATTTACTACTTCTTCTTTGGGATCTATTTCATTCAGCCATCCTATAAATTTATCAGTAGTGAGTGGCCATTCTGCCCAACTCTGCTGAGAAAACCTGAATGCAATATCATCGCTTAAACGGAAATTCTTTAATAGCAACTTAAGTTTAGGGTTGATAGCATTGCAATACATATAATTAGGACTTTTCCATCCAAGGATATGCTTTGCACCTTCAGTAAGCATAGTCTGATATCCCATTTCCGAGACCATCTCTCCTATTTCATCTGAATAGATAAGCTCTGTATTTCTGAAAGTCTTTGGTTTTACTCCCAGAAGTCTTTCTATCTTTCCATCATGCATTTTCACCTGATTAAAGAACTCCTCTTTGCTTTTGAGGGCCGCAAGTGAGTGTGCGTGTGTTTCTGCCAGAAACTCCACAGATCCTGTATCGGCAAGTCTTTTAAAACTTTCCAGAACATCAGGAGCGTATAATTCAAACTGATCGAGAGCAGTTCCTGAAATAGAAAAACTACATTTAAAAGCAGAGCCATATTCATTGATATGGTCTAGTAACAATTGGTTCATCGGAAGATAGCATTTCTCTGCCACCCTGCGCATGATAAATTTATTCTGGTATTCATCATAGTAGTTATGATCATTACCAATATTAAAAAATCTATAAGGCTTTAACCTGAATGGTTGATGAACCTGAAAATAAAAGCAAATTGATCTCATATATGTTTCTTTTAACTAACTATGATCTTAAATATCTTACTTTGTGCTTTTCTACAATTATGTCGTAACGCGTAACGCGAATTTTTGATTGATGATTTAAGTTGTTAATGCGCTTTCGTATACGTTTTTGACTTTTACTGCTGCGTTTTCCCATTTAAGGCTATCTACTTCATCCTTGCCATATCTGATGAACATTTTTGACAGGCCTTCATAATTTAACAGTCCATTGATCATGTCTGCCATGGCATTCACATCCCAGAAATCTACTTTAAGGGCATGAATAAGTATCTCTGCCACACCCGATTGTTTTGATATAACAACAGGTACATTTGATCTCATAGCTTCCAGTGGAACTATGCCAAAAGGCTCTGATACAGAAGGCATAACAAAAACATCACTCAAGGAAAACATCTTGTCAACATCATCACCTTTGAGAAATCCTGTAAAGTGAAATTTATCGGCAATTTTAAGTTGAGCCACACGTTTCACCATTTTATTCATCATATCTCCTGAACCAGCCATCACAAAGCGAACGTTTGGGTTTTTGTCGAGAACCATTTTGGCTGCTTCAACAAAATAATCAGGTCCTTTCTGGAAAGTAATTCTACCCAGGAAGGTAACCACCTTTTCCTTCACATATCTTTCACCCTGCCCCTGTTTCTTTTCCGTAGGTTCTACTGCATTATGTACTGTAAATACTTTATCAGGATCTATTCCATATTTGTTAATAACAATATTTCGTGTAAGGTTACTAACTGCAATAACCCTATCAGCCTCTTCCATTCCTTTTCTCTCGAGCTCATAAACATCCTGGTTTATATTATCTCCCGAACGATCGAATTCTGTTGCATGCATATGTACAACCAGAGGTTTTCCGCTAACGCTTTTTGCAGCAATTCCAGCAGAATACGTAAGCCAGTCGTGAGCATGTATTACATCAAAATCAGTATTGGCAGCAATGGCTGAAGCAACAAGGGCATATCGTTTAACTTCATCCATCAGGTTTTTTCCATACTTTCCTGAAAACTCAAAGTTCTTTGAAAGTATCTTGTCTTCGCTGTATGTTTTTTCCAGTTCTTTACTTTCTGTAAGTCTTTTAAACTCTTCAGGGCCAACATAAGGGATAAGGTTAGAACCAATTTGCATATAGGTGATCCTTTTCCAGTATTCCTGGTATGTATGGTCACTAAGATCAATGTTAATGTCGCTGGCATTTACCAGTCGTATTGCACGCTGGTCTTCATCGCCATAAGCTTTGGGAACAACAAATAACACCTCAACACCATGTTTGGTAAGCCCTTTGGTAAGTCCAAAGCAAGCTGTTCCAAGACCGCCGGTGATATGAGGAGGGAATTCCCATCCGAACATTAATACTTTCATTTGTTACAGTATTACTTAGTTTATTTAATCTACTCTGTTTCGAATCTTTATAGCTTTAAGTATTCACTACTAAATCGTAACGCGTGACGCGAATTGCAGATTTATGATATTTTATTAAAACTGTCGATCATTTGTTTTATCCGTAATAGTTCTGAGACACTCCATGCTTGAGAAATACAACCTCCTGCTTTATGTGGAGGATCTCCGTCATATACTTCGGAGATGGTACCAATACCTGCTTCAGTCATCACCTCTTCAAATCCATGATACAGATTCTCCACAAAACTCAATCCTGATCTTCCATATATTTTCAAATAGGCTTCCACAAAATGACCTAGCAACCATGGCCAGACTGTACCCTGATGATAAGCAGAATCACGTGTAGGTTGATCACCCTGGTAAACACCTATGTAATCCGGGTTTTTCGGTGAAAGCGTTCTTAATCCCCTTGAAGTAAGCAGTTCCTGTTCAACTTTATTTACAACAGCATGTTTAATTTCGTCATCAACAGGAGAAAAAGGTAATGATGCTGCAATGATCTGATTCGGTCGTACACTAAAATCTTTATACTCTCCATCAACATAATCTGCCAGATATCCTTTTTCCTTCTCCCAGAATTCATTTACAAAGCTTTCAGGGATCATCTCAGCAATCGTTTCCCATTCTTTAACGAACTTATCATCTCCAGCTCTTTTAGCAAGATCCAAAGTGAACATTATGGCATTATACCAGAGCGCATTGATCTCTACTTGTTTACCGGTACGGGCAGTAACAGGTTTACCGTAAGCAATAGCATCCATCCAGCTTAAAGCTATTCCTGCTTTACCAGCATAAATAAGCCCATCATCCTGCATTTTGATATTATAGTCAGTTCCATCACGATAAGCATTCAGGATGAGTTTCATCTTGCTACCGTAATCAGTATATATCTTCTTATAAGACTTTATATGTGATGAATATTGTTGTAATGCCCAGAAGAACCATAATGGAGCATCAACAGAATGGTAATTGGATTCTTCACCTTCTCCCACATTTGGAAAGAGAGGACCTTTAAGATCCTTCACCATGCTGTCCAGCACTTTCTTACATTCTTTTGCATTATCTATACTGAGTGTTAATCCGGGAAGGGCAATAAAAGTATCTCTCCCCCATCTGCTGAACCATGGAAATCCGGCAATGACTTCAGTTTTCTTATTGCTGGTGACCACAAATTGGTGGGCAGCATTTATCAGGCAATTCTCAAAGTTATCTCTTGGTATTCTGTTTTTCACCTCATTTGTAAAAGCCTGTTTTAATCCTTTGGTGTTAGCTTCATTTGTTCCGGCTGAAAAAATGATACTTTCACCTTTTTTGATAGGCAAATCGAAAAATCCAGGAACAAAGAGGTCTTCTTTATAATCATATCCTCTGACAAGTTCTTCATAATATTCAACATCATGGTACCAATCAGGTACATGTGTATATTCATTATTGCCTGAGAATTGCAGAAAGATTGGGGAATATCCTGAATACAGGCGCATGGAAATACCATTGTCAACTGTCTGGTATTTATCATTAACATACATATTTGCCTTGCTCAGCTTATGAACATTCCTGAAAGCAAGAAAAGGCTTTAATCTCAGTATGGTCGGAGAATGAGCTTCAAGTAAAGTATATCTGTATAATATCCTGTCCTGCTTGGTCATAAAAACCATTTCCTTTTTCAAAACCACACCACCTACTCTGTAGATAATATAAGGAATAGGATCAGTGCCAAAATCGCGTATATATTTATGTCCTTTAGGATTGTAAATACCACCAGGGTATCTGCGAATACCAAGGTTAAACTCGGCATCATGCTGTATCACTGTTTCATCAATATCTGACAATAGTATATGATTTTCATTATCGATATGAGGTTGCGGCACAACCAGGCGACCGTGATATTTTCGTGTATTACAACCAATGATGGTCATGCTTGCATACGCACCCGCCCTGTTTGATCTCAGCAGTTCCCTGCTCAGAGAATACTCCAGGTTGATAAGCTGGTTTTTATCAAACTCGATATAGCTCATTTTTAATTAAATCGTTAGTAAAATTAAGAGTTGCAAAGGTACTTCAATATTTAGAATAATTCTAAGGTTAACTAAAAATTAATATGCAGGATGCCGATTACTGGCGACTGGCGACTGGCGACTGGTTACTGGCGACTGGCGACTGGCAACTGGCGACTGGCAACTGGTTACTGGCGACTGGTTACTGGCGACTGGTTACTGGCGACCGGTTACTGGCGACTGATTTACTTATTATACAGTAATTTTGCTGTTTGAATTTTACTGACAGAGATTATTTTGCAATAGTATATTCCGGGAGGATGATTTCCGGGGTTCCATTGATATTGATATTTTCCCGGAGAATTATGGGACAGCATTATATTATATATATTTTGTCCATTTTGATCGTAGATAACTAGTGAAACAGGTCCTGGAGTTTTGATATTATAATTGATATTTGTGGTTTTTGAAAACGGATTAGGATATGTAAGCATATCAGTCCGTTCATTAAGCAGTTCATCATCTCCCACTGCATATTGTATACCACGAAAAGCACCTCCTTCGGTACAACAATATACATTAGGACCACCGATGATAGACGAACTGTTTGAA
>CAZDWF010000162.1:0-6628 GCA_964508895.1 uncultured Bacteroidales bacterium | reverse complement strand
TTGACTTTTATATAAAATTATACCTAAATTAGCAGCAAAATATTATGTTATGGGAAAATTAAAGTTAGAAATTACTAAACTCGAAAGTGCAGCAAGTAAGCTAAGAGCGATTGCTCATCCGATGAGAATAGCTATCATTGAATTATTGAATAATGGAAACAGATTAAGCGTTACTGAAATTTATAAAAAGCTTAATATCGAACAAGCATCAGCTTCTCATCACCTGAACATCCTTAAAAACAAGAATGTTCTTGAATCAAAAAGAGATGGTAAAAAGATTTTCTATTCACTCAAAAGCCAGACTCTTAAAGAGATCATTGACTGCATAAACAGATGTAATGAATATTAACATCTGAAACACCAAGCGAAAGAAGAGGCTATCCAAAAAGGGTTGCCTCTTTTTTTATAAACTATATAATTGTCAATTTTCAATTTTCAATTTGTCTTTCTAAATCGACATTCGCAAATAAATTAAACATTACAAATTTCAAATTGACAATCGACAATTAATAAGCCTAATTTGAGTAAAATAGCACAACCTATAATTGTATGTCCCATTCCTCTTCTATCTCCCAGTTTGCCCTTACATTAATTAGTCCTGGAAAATAAAACACCTCTTCAGGCTGAAGTTTCTTGATATAGTCTCCTGTATCCCATCTGCCATTTCTGTTTTTATCAACAATAAGCTTGATCAGATAATTTCCCGGAAAAAGATGCTTGTATTCAATCATTTGAGAGCTCATAATACTTTGCTCTTTAAGAACTTTTTCCTTCTCATTTAAAAACTGAATAATATAAGGATTCACTGTATCATGCTTGATGATTTGCAATTTAAGCAATCCGTAATCCTCGATTGGGCGTACCTTAAATTTCAATTTGATGCTATCATTGCTGAATTTTCGTATATCCTGCATTATTGAATCAGGAATGATAATGGTATATTCTTTTTCCGGCTTCCATGTTCCGAGAACCCTGAATTTCATATATATTCCGGTATCTATTGGAATTACATTTGCTTTTGTAGTATCCTTTTCTGTAATAAGAGTAACATCAGAAAAGTCGTACTCAATCAGTGGATAATTAAAAGTAAATGCGAGGTTTTTGTAATAATCAAAAGCTCCTCCCCTGCTGTTTGTCCTGTATCTTATATATTCTGTAGTATCCTGGTCTTTTCTTCTTCTCTTCTTACGAACCTCCCTTAGTGGCAATTCAAGTGTATCCAGGATGCTGGTATCATCTTTAATAACAAAGGTCATTGAATCACTAATTATGGAGTTTATCCAATAATTAAGAGAATCTCCAGATTTATTCCAGTCCGGTATAAACCAATCCTCATTAAGAGTTGAATCCAAAGTCTGGATCTGTGGATTTCTGGTCGGGTATTTAAACACAAACCACAACTGGCGGATATTTAATAATTTAGCCTCCAGAATCCTCTGAACTGAATCAATCTCATCAAACATAGGCAGAGAGACGAACGGATATTTTGTAGTATCAGGGGTAAGCGTATCCTGAGGGTTAAAAACAACATCCACCCATGTATCTTTTTTCAGGTCCATGTAAATTGAATCTCCATAAGCAAATAAGGTATCACTTTCGAATTGGAAATAATATACTGAATCCTCTTCTTCCATAAAGATGGAATCACTAATGATCAGCATAGTATCAAGCACAATAGAATCATGCTTATCAGGAATGATATAGTAAGGTGAGACCAGGGTATCCAGGAAAGCGATCTCCTCATTAGGTTGTTCATAAATCATAGATTTATCAGCATCTTTAAGCGCAAAGATCTTATACTTTCCATCACGAAGGTTATTAATGTAGAAAGTACCGTCTGTTCTTGTCTTGGCAGCATAAACCGGTTTAACAAAATGAGGAAGGGAATCAAAGGGGATGGTATCATTCAGGTCTTTATAAAGCATCACCAATACACCGGGTTCAGCTTGCAGGGTAAAAGAATTGTAAACATCACCCATCAAGCTTAAAGAGTCGAGTTTAGCTCCGGTCGAAAACACATATGAAAAGAAAGGCAAAGGATTGTTCTCGGTTATATCCCGTATGGCTTCACCCATAAAAATGGAGTATGTTGTACTATCCTGCAGAGGTTCATTAAATGTAATTATAACTGATTTTCCCCTAATATTAAAATCAGGCATCTCTTTAATCGGAGGAGAAATAAAGACCTCTTCATTGGGATTATTCAACTTAACAAATTCGTTGAAATACAATCGTATCCTGCTTGATTTAAAATTCACGCTTCCATTGGCTGGTTCTGCGGCAAGCACTTCTGGAGGGGTAGTATCTTTGGGGCCGCCTGTAGGCATGCCGGGGTTAGCACAGTAATTCAGGAGGAACAAAGCAAAAACAGCAAGAATGAGATATATGAAGTGCTTGGGTTTCATAGTACAAAGATGGGGAAAATTTCCTTTGAATCAGAAATGCAAAACCGGCATCTTTTTCATAACTTCGCACTATGACACGACCATTACTATTTTTAATTCTATTTCTAATTGCAGCTTCGGTTTTTTCCCAGCAAAGCATCCGTATTATGCATTATAACCTCCTTAATTATGGTGTCACTACCGGAGGATGCAACAATACTAATAACAATGTGATAGATAAAAACCAGTATCTGCATACAATACTTAATTATGTTAACCCTCATATTCTTACGGTAAATGAGATCAACTGCAGTGTGCAGACATATGATATTCTTCTTGACGGTTGCCTGGATGCATATATGCAAGGGAAATTTGAACGTATAGCTAAAACATGTAATGCCATTCAAGCACTTTCAAATATGGTTTATTACAGGAAGGATCTCCTGGAATTCTATAAACAGGATGTTATTCATACTAATGTCAGGGATATCAATGTGGTTAGGTTTTATTACAAAAGCCCTGACCTTTCTATAACTCAAGATACTACATTTGTTACTCTTTTCGTGGCTCACCTGAAAGCCGGTACAGATTGGGATGATGAAGAAGAACGTGCTGACGAAACAAATAAGGTGATGCAGTACTTATCTCAGCATCCAAACCTTCCAAATAGAATTTTCCTGGGAGATCTTAATGTTTATGAAGGTAACGAAGAAGCTTTTGAAAACCTGACTGAATATTCAAATTCTGCTTTACGTTTTTATGATCCTATCAATGAAATTGGTGACTGGCACAATAATCCCTCTTATTCCGATATTCACACTCAGTCAACTCATACGGTGCAGAATTGTTTTATCCCGGGCGGCATGGATGATAGGTTTGACTTTATCCTGATAGAGAAATCTATTAAGGACAATACAAATAAAGTGGGTTATATACCTGGTTCTTATACTTCTGTTGGGCAGGACGGACAGCATTTTAACAAAAACCTTATGGAATCTCCTGCTAATGGAAGTGTCCCCTCCCAGGTTCTGGATGCTCTTTTTAATATGTCTGATCATCTGCCGGTTTATTGTGATCTTATATTTGAAGGACAATTGAGTTTAAAGGATCTAAGTAATAAGGAAGGTATTCGTATTAGCAACCCTGTCAGGGATAAGCTGATATTAAAATTTGATAAAGTATCAGATGAAAACTATTTATTGGAATTACATTCTCCTCAAGGAAATATTTGTTTTCGAAAAGAAATTACACAAAATCAAAAAACACTCAGTTATAGTTTGGATACCTTATCCCCAGGAATTTATTTTCTTCGGCTTCTGAAAGGTAAGGATTATGTTTTTTCAACGAAGCTGATTTTAGTGAATTGATCATAGATCCTATTAAGTTCATCAGGAAGATCATCTTCCAGTTCTTCTAAAAATTGCTTATAAGCTTTGGCCGATGCGTCATTATAGCTTCTCATCACTCCCTTTATATTGCTGTATGTTTTATACGATATTGTATTCTCACTAAAAGCATTTTCAATAGTCAAAGTTGCATCAAGGAACACAATATATAATCCATTATTCTGACTTGATTTCTTTGTATTGGCATCAATATTAATAATATAGTCAGCTCTTGAACGATCTCCTGTAAAATTAAATGAATTCCGGAGGATTAGCTTTTTTACAAAGGGTTCAATAAGCTTTGCATTAGATTCTGAATCAAAAACCTTTTCCTTTGTATTTATATAAATTCGAGGAGATGAAACATAGATATTATATTTACCCTGTTTGGTGTTTAATTTATCTAACAGGATATCTGATGCCAGGGATTCTTTGTTGTCAACATCCAGGATCTTTTCCAAATCCAAGTAGACTTTTACCTCATTTAGATCGTTGTTCAACCTTGAAACAGGGACTTTAAAATTGAATGATCCATCATATTGTGTGTAAACCCAATTTATAACAGGGCGAAAATTAGAATCAAAGTATTTATATTTCACAGGGATATTTTCAACATACTTATTTGTTTCTCTGTTAATAACATAACCATCTATTGATACATTCTGATCAATTCCTTTTTTAGCTTTAAAGTTATCTTCATCATATCGGAATTCCAGATTGGAAATAATATCCTGAGCAGCATATACAGAATTAAAAAATTCCTGAATAAGATCATTTTGAAGGTCTTTGATAAAATTGTCATGCATTTGTTCTTCCAGGAAACTCGTAGAATTCAAATAATATTCAACTGCCCTCATGTATTTTCCATTTTCATGGTTATCCTGTGCCTTTCCCAGGGACGATTTGTGTGCAGACAATGCATTTGAGTATTCATTTACCTTATTATCATAAAAATCTTTCTTCGACAAATTGTAAAGTACCCAATACTCATCCTCATTTTGCCATATACTATCTATCTCATAGTCCTTAAGTTCATTTGTAGTCTTTACTTTGATTAATTCTTCGTATTTTTCATTTATTTCATAATTAATTTCTTCTGTAATCATTGTTCGTTCAGAAGAAATGTAAACTGTAATTCCTTCTGCCAGGCTTGAAAGAGCATTATGTTTTGCAATATTCTGATAATCATAATGGGATTTATTGCTATGTCCAACGCCATAATAATATTTGTCGCTATTGGGTGTCTCAAGGACCCATTTAGGTCTTACATCCTGGCTGAACGAAAATAGAAATAATGAATTTAGATAAAGAAGAAATGTAAGTTTGAGGACATATGTCATATTCATAGGAGCTAATATTTAATAATAATAAATGCAAAAGTAATACCAGAGATCAATAATGAAATTTATTTTTCAAGGCAATAGTTGCAAATCTTTCTTGGCATTTCAGAGCCTATATTCTTTATTAAAGGGGCTGATAGATCTGCAGGTTTTTTCAGGGTTCTTCTTGAGGTAAACCATCTTTTATCAATATCACCCAGAAGTCCTTTTGCTAATAAAAATACTATTGGATCGGTAGAATTTGGGTCGTAAATAGAAAGCTTAGTATGATCTCCATTATAATCAGCATACTTAATATAATCTGAATCACTTGATTTTATAATTTCTGATTTTATAATTCTACCTGTTTCCACATCGATTATCTGGTATTGAGCTTCAATTGTGACTTTTGTTGAGCCTTCATACACATTGAACTTAACAGCTTTCCCTTTATATTTAACCTTACCATCAGAACCTTTCACGGTATAAACCTCCCAGGCATTCACTTTCTGTGTCAATCTTACGTTACCACCATCGCTATAAGCATTTATGATCGATCCTGTAATTATATAGTCTATTCCTAATCTTTTGCCTGCATCAGCTGCCGAGGCTTCATCAACCATTCCAGACATACTCTCTCTAATAATGTCATCCAATTCCTTCTGATTTGCTCTGTCTACGACATCAATAAATACTGAAGGATGATCAACAGCATTATTTACAACATATCTGTGCAGACTTAGATGTTCATTGTTTCTAAGGTTTGAATTATTTTTAAATTCTAAAAATGCTATTTGTATTTTCCCACTATTTAAGGATTCTTCTTTAAGATCATTTGCATCTTTATATCCTGAGACATATGACAAACACTTTGTAAAGTTACCATAGGCTGCTCTATAATTATTTCTATTCATATTATCCACGCCTGACCTATAATACTTTTCTGCCATTTCATAATCATATGCCCTGTCTGATTCATCCAATAAATCCTTAGCATCTTTATATCCTGGCATATACTTCAAACAATCACTAAATTCATCCACTGCATCATCCCAATCCTGATTTTCATAATATCTTTTTCCGGCTTTATAATGGTTTTCTGCCAGGATCTTCTTAGTGCTCTTGAAATTTTTTGTTGATTCATGTGGTATTTCAACATCAACGCCAACCCTTTCAAGTTTATTTTTGAATTTCTGAGCATCCAGATACTTTTTATAAGCCGATTCATAATGCTTATTATCGAATTCATTTTCAAATTTGTTTACCTTTTTTTCAATAACAATTTCACCGGTTCTTTGCAATCCGGCAATGGCTTTAATATCACTTGGATTGATCTTAACAGATTTATAATATTGATCAGAAGCTTTTTCATGCAGGCCGCTTTGTTCATATTTCATTCCCTGCTTTGTAGTTTTCCCGGAGGGTGAACAAGCTATTAATAAAATAATAAATGCCAGGTAGATAATCTTTTTCATGATAGGTTAATTTTGGTTTAATAATACGAATATAAAATATTATATATTAATATAAAAGTAAATTA
>CAZDWF010000161.1:0-6648 GCA_964508895.1 uncultured Bacteroidales bacterium | reverse complement strand
TCCAGGATGATCGTATCAGAAACCCTGCTCATTTTCTGCATTATGCTCATTGCAAAATCACCATTATCTCTAATCATCTTCTTAATATCCTCTAACTTGATATTACAGGTAACTGAATCTTCAAGAGCGCTTACTGAGTAATTATAATTCTCGTCAGAGAAAACACTTAATAGGCTGACGAAATCAAAAGGCTTTGCAATCATAATGATCTGTCCTTTTTCATCACCACCCGGTTTAAATAATTTAATCAGCCCGCTTTTAAGATAAATGAAACTTTCAATAGGTTTGCCTGCCTCAATTATCACATCTCCTTTCTTATACTCATTCTCAACCTTAGTATTACAGACAATCTCAATGAGCTTCTCTTCAATATTCTCGTAGAACAATTCTTTTAAATCGCACTTTTCACAATCGCATTTCACTAAAACTTTACTCATATCTAAGTGAGGGAGTTATAATTTTTAAAGGTATGATATTTATCATATCATGACAAATATCATACTGTAATAATTTTCACTCTATTTCTTAACATCTAATTTTACCTGTATCTAAACAACATCATATATAATTAAATGTATAAAAAATGCAATTTATGAAAAAGTTATTAATTCTGGGAGGCGGAACTGCTGGTACGATGATGGCGAATAAGTTCCGAAAGGTACTTGACAGGAATGATTGGGAGATTACCATCGTTGACAAACATAAAACACATTATTATCAACCGGGATTTTTATTTATTCCTTTTGGGACCTATAATAAAAGTGATGTGACCAAGCCAAAAGGAGATTTTTTCCCATCAGGCGTAAATATAGTATATTCAGATATAGATAAAATTGAGGCTGAGAAGAATGTGGTTCACCTTCAGGGTGGCAGGATTCTGCATTATGATATTCTAATTATTGCCACAGGTGCAGAAACACGGCCCGACCAAACACCCGGATTAAAAGATGAGCTTTGGAGAAAGAAGATCTATGATTTCTATACCATTGAAGGTGCTGTTGCTTTACATAAATTTTTCCAGGATTGGGAAGGAGGAAGGCTTGTAATGGCAATATCAGAGATTCCTTATAAATGTCCGGTTGCTCCTATTGAATTCGTATGCCTTGCTGATGAATATTTTACTAAAAAAGGTATAAGAGATAAGGTTGAGATTACTCTTGTAACACCTATGTCAGGAGCATTCACAAAACCTATTGCAACAAAAATGCTCAGTGAATTGCTTAAAGAGAAGAATATTGAAGTAATTCCTGATTTCTATATTGAAAAAATTGACAACGAAAATCAAACAATAATCTCCTATGATGAAATAGAGATTCCGTTTGATGTCCTAGCAATTGTCCCTGTTAATATGGGTTCTGAAATGATTGAAAGAAGTGGGCTTGCAGGTGATCTTAATTTTATTCCTACTGATAAGGAAACACTTCAGTCAAAACAATTTGAAAACATATTCGTACTTGGCGATGCAGCCGATATCCCTACTTCTAAAGCTGGATCTGTAGCGCATTTTGCAGGAGAAATACTTTTCGAAAATATCCTGAACTTTATGGAAGGACGGCCTTTAACAGCAAAGTTCGACGGACATGCTAATTGCTATATTGAGACCGGATTTGGCAAAGGTGCTCTTATTGACTTTAATTATGATACCGAACCTTTACCTGGCACCTTCCCTCTTCCGGGCATTGGCCCCTTTGGCTTATTGAAAAATACCAAGATAAATCATTACGGGAAGATAATGTTCAGATGGATATACTGGCATATACTACTTAAAGGAAAAGAAATGCCTATAGAGGCTGATATGACACTGGCAGGAAAAAGAGTACCCTATAATCAGTAAAGATCATGGACAAGAATATTCAAGAACAGATAAATGAACTTAATGGTAAGGTAGATCTTATCCTGGAATATGTGAATCAACAAAGACTGAAATCAGATTCATATGATGATCTTATTGCCGATGTATCAATCATTGGTAAAGATATGTACGACTCTGCTGTGACAGAACTTGAAAACAGATCCATTGAAATTGATCCTGAAGATATCAAGATGATACTTCTGAAATTGATCAGAAATATGAGGAATATCAATGGTGTTATGGATACGTTTGAAAGTGCAGCTGACTTTATTAAGGATGCATCACCTATAGCCAACGAGATGATCATTGACCTTATTGAAAAATTACATGAATTTGATAAAAAGGGCTATTTTGAATTTATCTCCGAATCAGGTTTAATCATCGATAATATTGTTACACACTTTACAAAGGAAGATATCAGGTTGCTGGCCGACAATATAGTTACCATTATGGAAACTGTGAAAAACCTTACACAACCTGAAATGATGAAATCTATAAGTAATGCTGTTAAAGTATATGGTAGTATGGAAATGGATTCAGCTCCGGAATATTCAGTATGGAAACTTATCAGAGAAATGAATAAACCTGAAATGAAAAGAGCTCTTGGCTTTATGGTTTCATTCATGAAAAATCTTTCTCAACCAGATAATAAGAATAATTAACTTAAATAAATTATAAATTATGGAAGAAATAACAATTGCAGGTGTTAAAGTCACTATAAATGAAGAAGGTTATCTCACAAATCCTGAACAGTGGAACGAAGATATTGCAAAGGAAATTGCTAAGGAAGAAGGCATAGACCTTACGGAAAAGCATTTCGAAGTAATTAGTTTTTTGAGAGAAAAGCAGCTTGCTGGTGAAGTGCTCACCATCAGAAAAGTTGGGAATTCAGGAATTGTTAACATCAAGGAAATGTATCAATTATTTCCAGGTGGTCCACTTAAAAAATCATCAAGAATTGCAGGTATTCCAAAACCAGCAAGTTGTGTATAAATTTAAAATATATTATTATGCCTATTAAAAAAGAAGAAAATCCTTTAAAAAAAGTTTGCATCATCTGTGCCAAAGGTACTATTGAAGATGTTTATGCAACACTGGTAATGGCGAACGGTGCTGTAATGGAAGGTATAGAGGCGAAAGTTTTCTTTACATTCTTTGGTCTTGATGCAATTACCAAAAAAACAATGAACAAGTTGAAAACCGGAACCGTTGGAAATCCTGCTATGAGGATGCCAGGAGGATTACCTTTCCCTACATTGCTGGGTGTTTTACCCGGTGTTGAAGCGGGTGTCTCTTATATGATGAAGAAGGAAATGGATAAGCTTGATATTCCACCTGTTGATGAATTTCTGGAAATGATTATTGCCGGAGGTGGTGAAATATATGCCTGTAAACTTGCAGCGGATATGTTCAAGATCAAAAAGGAAGATTTGTGGGAAGATGTTCAGGATATTATAACGGTTGGTGATTTTTATGCTATGTGTGGAGGAGAAAACACTCAGATTATATTTACATAATCTTAAAGTATTAATTATAAAATTATTATTATGAATATGCTAAAAAGTATATTAATTGGATGTGTTGTGCTACTTGTTTCATTTCACTCCTATTCAGAGGAAATAGAATACCCGGCATATTACAAATTGGCAAGTATACAAACTTCAATTGATCAGGCTATAAAAGATGTGACTGCTACGCTTGAATCAAATGGATTTGAAATTATTGGTCA
The DNA here is from genome assembly GCA_964508895.1 of uncultured Bacteroidales bacterium. GTDB lineage: Bacteria > Bacteroidota > Bacteroidia > Bacteroidales > B18-G4 > M55B132. The sequence goes on along the minus strand of CAZDWF010000161.1, from coordinate 3,067 downwards.
ATATCATCCCGGATCCAATCCTGATCTTGCAGTTCTTTGTTATACACGCCAAGACCTGGAAGATATTACGTTAAAATTCAAAGACAGAGGCGCTTTGGCAAATGCCATGAAAATAGGTTTCGTTAATAATAATGGAACAATTGATATATCAATGCTAAATCCTGAATATATCTTCTATGCTTATCTTCTGGAAGATATTAACCCCTATACAAAACAATTGGAAGGGATATCGCAGGATGCAAAGAATTCACTGTCTGTAATAGGTAGTGGTGATCTTCAGGCCTTTGGGGGATTTCAAACACGTGAAGATCTTGAGGATTATCATTACAAAATAATGATGCCTTATTTCACAGATCCTGAAGATCTTGCTGATTATAACTCATTTGAAGAAGGCCTTAATATTATCAGGAAGAACCTGGAAGCAAAAAAAGGAAATACTGTTAAAGTTTATGAATTGGTATATCCTGAAGAAAAAATTGCGGTGTTTGGAATTGGACTGCTTGATAAAGAAGAGGGGGAATCATACTTCCTGCCAATTATTGGAGAGGATCATATTGCAGCCATGCCTTATGAAATTATTCTTCAGAATAATGAAGTGACAATGCTTCGGGGAAAATACAGGATAGCTCTACATTGGCCTGAACTCACCATGGGAACATTCATGAAAATCATGAGCACACCCGGGGATATAGAAGATTTTATGGAACAAATTACCGAGAAATAAAACTTATTAATTATTAACAAAAATGTATTTATCATGAAAAACAATTTTATGAAGAAAATTATGATCAGCATTTTCGCTGGGATATTGGCTACTTTGCTAATAATACCTCAGGCAAATGCAACCGATGGCTATTTTAGTAATGGCTTCGGAACGCAAAATAAAGGTTTTGCAGGTGCAGGTATTGCATACATTAAAGGACCTTTTTCTGCTGCTATTAACCCGGCAGGCATTTCATTTCTTGATAAAAAATGGAGTATTGAAGTATCAGTTGCACTGTTTAATCCTAACAGGAAATATTCAGTAATTGGAGCACCATCATTACCAAGCAGCTGGGGATATATTGATCAAAATGGAACATTTGTCAATGATCCACGGTTTATGAGATTTGGCCTTACGGAAGGCACCTATGAAAGTGATAAAAAGTATTTCGTAATTCCCAGTATTGCTTTTACTTATAAAGTAGGAGAGAAACATACCCTTGGTTTCAATTTTTATGGCAACGGTGGTATGAACACAACTTATGAGACTAAAGTATTCTATAGTGATATTATTGCTTCATTTGGAAATCCTATGCCTGACGGAAACCCAAACCCTATGGCAAATGTTACTTCAACAACAGGAATTAATCTTAGCCAGATGTTCATTAGCTTAAGTTATGCAATCCAGCTTGGGAAACATAGTATAGGGATATCACCTGTATTTGCTTATCAGACCTTTGAGGCTAAAGGATTGGAAGCATTCAGAGATATGGGGATGGCAGGAAGCCCGCAACTTACTCAAATGCTTGGCACACCTGATCGTTTTGACTATGTAACAAATAATGGAGTTGATAATTCTACTGGCATTGGTTTCAGGTTAGGATATCAGGGCGAACTTTTCAAAGGATTCAGATTGGGTGGATCATGGCAACCTAAGATCAAGATGACAAAATTTGATAAGTATAAAGGATTATTTGCTGATGAAGGAAATTTTGACATCCCCTGTAACTGGCAGGCAGGTATTGCTTATACGATTGCTGAAAAATATACAGTATTGGTTGATGTAAAACAAATCATGTATAGTAAAGTGAAATCTATTGGCAATTCAATGAATTCAATGGAAATGATGCCAATGGTACCATCAGTACCTATGGATCCACAAATGCCTTATCAACCCAATCCTGAATGGGTACCTTTGGGTGATGAGAATGGAGCAGGCTTTGGCTGGGAAGATATGATGATCATTAAACTGGGTCTGGAAGCAGCAGTAATAGAAACATGGCAGTTCAGAGCCGGTTTCTCTTATGGGAAGCAACCTATCCCTGAATCACAGGTTATGTTCAATATTCTGGCACCTGCTGTAAACAATACTCATGTTTCTCTTGGCTTCACCAAAGAAATAAAAGATCATGCATTGAACTTTGCGATCACTCATGCTTTAAATAATAAAGTATCAGGACAAAATCCATTCGATCCTGCACAAACAATTGAGCTTGAGATGAACCAGTGGGAGTTTGAACTTGGCTTCAGGTTCTAAGATATTAAGATATCCGGTTTTCATATGTCCGGATTGTGGATAATAATGATTAAGGCTTGCCCAAAAAGGCAAGCCTTTCTTATTGTCGACAAACGACAATTCTATCTAATATAGATTTATCTTTACAAAAAAAATCTCATGGCAAAAGACTGGAAAGACAGATTGGGCGTGGTTTATTCAACAAACCCTGATTATCAGTATGAAGGTGATCAGGAAGCATCAGCAGAGACCCTGCCTGCTCAACAACAAAACCTGCGAGTAAGCCTCGATCGCAAGCAAAGAAAAGGTAAATCCGTAACTCTTGTCACTGGTTTCATTGGAACCAATGATGATCTCAAGGCCCTTGGCAAACTCCTGAAATCCAAATGTGCCGTTGGCGGAACCACTAAAGATAGTGAGATCCTTATCCAGGGAGATTTTGTTGTTAAAGTAATGCAGATACTTGAAAAGGAAGGGTATAAGGTGAAGAGGAGTGGAGGATAATAGATTTTAGACCATAGTCTATAATCTATTATCTATGGTCTATGATCTAAAATCTATGGTCTAAGATCTATCTAATAAGCGTCACCGTCCCATAGGGCTTGATCTTCCCATCGGTATCCGGCATCCCCTTCCAGAACGATCCATCCACGAACTGCCCGGCAGCTTTCCATGTATAGGTTCCCATGGGCATAATCTCTCCGTTATAGGTACCATCCCATCCTTCTGCCGGTGCGCCATTTCCATCCAGCTTATTGGAACTCCAGATCAGATGTCCCCACACGGAGAATACCTCTATAGAGTAATTCCTCAGGTTCTTGCCCACGGGCTTGAATATTCTCAGGTCTT
>CAZDWF010000160.1:0-6778 GCA_964508895.1 uncultured Bacteroidales bacterium | reverse complement strand
AATGACAGCATTTTACTTGACAGAAAATTTGTAAAAACAATACTCCAGGATATAAATAATGACAAAAATATTTCCAATAAAGAAATATCAGTAACAGATCACATATTCAGGAAGTATGATTTAAGTGTGGTAAACTGGGATTCAGATGTAAAAGAAAAGATTATTGCAAGCTTCGACAGCCTTCTTTTGAGAGTTGATGTTATCCCAATCAAACTTGTAATGGCACAGGTTATAATTGAATCAGGATGGGGATCATCACGTTTTGCCAAAGAGGCCAATAATTATTTCGGTATCCATTGCTATACTCCGGGATGCGGACTAAAGCCGGCGGGAACTGAAAATGCAAAATTTGAAGTTAAGAAATTCTCTTCCATACGATCAGCCATTCAAAATTATCTGCATATTCTAAACACAGGATATGCTTATCATTATTTGCGAAAAGTAAGAAGTGAACTTCGAAAACAAAACCAGCCACTTGATCCCATAAAGATTGCACAGGGACTTGAACACTATTCTCAGATTGGTGATGAATACACTGATCTGATCAGTGAGATCATCAATAACTATCTGCCAAAAGATATTGAGAGTTTGTTTGAGAAAACCAAACCTTAGAAGCACCAAAGCTCAAATTACAAATTCCAAGCAAATTCCAAAAGATAAATTCAAAATCCCTAAGGTGCAAGATATTAGCTTTTGTAAGCTTGGAATTTAGGATCTGTGTTTTGGGATTTACTTTATAGTATTATCTTTGCGGAATTATTCTGAATAAGCAAATAATGAAAAGTAATTTCAACACTATATTAGTTCCAATTGATTTTTCCGAAAAATCACTAACCGCTCTTGAAGAATCATTTAACCTGTCAAAACTCACTAACTTAGATATAACACTATTGCACGTTATAAGAGATTCAAGCAGTTCAATTTTTTCTATGTTCGATGAAGAAAAGTCACGGAAATTGAAAAAAGAATACGAAGATCAATACAGAAATGAACTTGTAAAAATTGCCAGGGAAGCGAGCAAGAAAAGTGGTGTTAAGGTAAGCGCGATGATTTCCAGAGGGAAAGAATACGATAAAATATTAAAGGCTTCTCAACTTTTGGAATCAAAATTCATTGTAGTCGGATTAAATGCTGAACCATTTTCAAATACAAAGAATGCAATTGGCTCAGTTACATCGAAACTTATTCGCAGAGCCAAATGCCCGGTAATAACAGTAAATAATAAACACGGGTTTGATGGTTGCAGAAGTATACTTCTTCCCCTCGACCTAAGTGTTGAAACCAGACAAAAGGTTGCAAATGCAGTAGAACTGGCTAAACTATTCCAATCAACTATCAAGATAGTATCAGTAATTCCATCAGGGGCAATTCCTATTGATGTTGAAAAGCTAAATATTCAGATGAAGACAGCTGAAAATTTTATCAGAACTCAAAAAGTTGAAGTAAAATCAGCAATCATTGAAAAAGGTAAAGATGCAAAATCACCTGCCCCCCTGATCCTGAAATATGCAGAAACACAAGGAGATATAGATCTTATAATGATCATGACACAGCAGGAAAGTGGTTTATTTGATCTTTTTGTTGGCTCCTCAGCTCAATACTTTATCAGGAATTCAAAAGTTCCTGTAATGTCGATTATTCCAAAACAACTTGGATTTGTATCAATTATACCTTAAGCAAATGGCATTTGCAAGTATAATAAACATAGGTGACGAATTACTGATTGGCCAGGTTATTAACACAAACGCCTCATGGCTTGGCGAGCAACTGAACTTGATAGGGGTAATTATTAAACAGGTATTAGTAATACCCGATGATGAAACGGCAATTCTTAAAGCACTTAAACAAACTGAAGAAGATTCAGATATAATCCTTATTACCGGTGGCCTGGGCCCCACAAATGATGACATCACCAAAGAAGCCCTCTGTAAGTTCTTTGATAGCAAGCTCATTTTCCATCAGGCTTCGTATGATAATGTAGTAAGGTTATTTCGTTCTCGAGGCCGTAAAGTCCTGGATGTAAATAAAAAGCAGGCTGAAATTCCTGAATCATGTAAACCAATTTATAATGCAAATGGAACTGCACCGGGAATGTGGTTTGAAAAGGATGATAAGATTTTTATTTCCATGCCCGGGGTGCCTTTTGAATTAAAACCGATGATGCAGGATTATATCTTAAACGAACTCAGGAAAAGATTCAGTAATCAGGTCATCATTCACAAAACTATATTAACACAAGGAATTGGTGAATCAGCACTTGCAAAGATCTTAAGTGAGTGGGAAGATAACCTGCCGATAAATATTAAGCTTGCATATCTTCCTCAACCGGGAATAGTGCGACTGAGACTATCCTGCATTGGTAAAGAGAAATCACAATTACAACAACAACTTTATGATGAAATTGACAAACTCAACAATATCATTTCTGATCTGATTTATGGGTATGACAATGATAAGCTGGAGGAGATCATTGGTAAGCTGTTGTTGAAAAACAACTCCACTCTTTCAACAGCTGAAAGCTGTACAGGAGGGAATATTGCACAGCTAATCACATCGATTCCAGGTAGTTCAAAATATTTCACCGGATCTGTTGTTGCATATTCCAATGAGGTGAAAATAAAGATGCTGGGAGTTCTGGAAAAAACATTGATCGATTATGGTGCTGTAAGCGAGCAATGTGTTTTGGAGATGTCTGAAGGAATAAAATCCAGATTTAAAACAGATTATTCTATTGCTGTTTCAGGGATTGCAGGCCCAGATGGGGGAACAAGTCAGAAAGCTGTCGGTACTATTTGGATAGCAATATCAGGTCCTTCACAAAAAATTACAAAAAAATATATCTTTGGAGCAAAGCGTGAAAGGAATATCCGTATTGCATCTGTTACGGCTTTAAATATGCTTAGAAAACTGTTAATTTCTGTATAAAGTACTTGAATAATTAAAAATAAATCACGTACTTTGCACTCCGTTTCGAAAATCAGATAATAAAAAGTTTGAATAATGGCAAGGATTTGTGAAATTACAGGAAAGAAGTCAATGGTTGGAAACAATGTTTCTCACTCTCATATAAAGACTAAAAGAAGATTTAATCCGAATTTACAGACTAAGAAGTTCTATATTCCGGAAGAAGATAAATGGATTACTTTAAAAGTAACTGCCGCAGGAATTCGTACCATCAATAAAAAAGGTATCTCTGTTGCATTAAAAGAAGCTCGTGAAAAAGGTTATCTTAAAAAATAAAAACAACCTACTTTAAAATTGATGCTGTTATTGAATTAATAACAGCATTTTTTTTGTCCTTTTGCCTGGCTTAGCAATAAAAATAAATTATTCGAATAAACGTTGTATATCTTTGAATATCTTTACAATCTCAAAGAAGATAGAAGTTGGAAGTCGGAAGATGGAAGGCTTAAAACAGAATATTTAAATGTCAAGCATTAAAAGCATAATATTTTTTTTATTCTTAATAGTTTTGATTCCCTCTGGTTCTATTTGCCAGGAAGAAGATTCAGACCTTGTTCAGTTTTCAGGTGTGATACTAACTGCCGACAGTCTTGCTGCAATACCATTTGCTCATATTATTGATCTGACCACAGGATACGGATCAATAAGTGATTATCAGGGATACTTCTCTTTTGTTGCTCATAAGAATGACACAATACAATTCACTGCTGTTGGATTTAAAAAAGAGACCTTCTGTATTCCTGATACCATAACCGATTACAGGTATTCAATGATTCAGGTTATGGCAAATGATACTATATACTTATCAGAAACCATCATTTATCCCTGGCCTACCAGAGAACAATTTAAAGATGCTTTCCTGACACTTGAAATACCTGATGATGATATTGAAGTTGCCAGGCAGAATCTCGACCAAAAGGAAATTTATCTCAGAGCACAAAATTTCAAGTCTGATGGAGGTATTACTTCAAAGTATGTATTCAATGATTATGTAGACAAACTATATTATAACGGACAAACACAACCAATTACCATCCTGAATCCCTTTGCCTGGGCTGAGTTTATCAAAGCCTGGAAAGATGGGAAATTTAAAAGAAAGTATAAGAGAGAAGAATGATATTATTGCGTAAATTACTATTAATATTGATCCTGATACTTCCCGTCGCAATAATTGCTCAGGAAGCAGAAGTAATTGGCCGTATTACATCAGAAGATGGCAATCCCATTGAGTTTACAAATATCTCCGTTTTTGACTCCCCCGGAGGCTCCACCTCAGATCCAAGGGGTTATTATAAGCTTAAAGTTCCTGCCAATCAACAGATTACACTGATATTCTCCTATATCGGATTTAAAACACAACAGTATAATCTCTTCCTGAAACCAGGAACCAGTAAAGAAATCAATATTACACTGGAACAATCTGCTACCGAACTTAATAAAGTTACTGTTGTTGACCAGCAGGTCAGAAGCACAAATCTTATCCGCTTAAATCCCAAACTTGCACAAAAAATACCATCGGTTTCCGGAGGAATAGAGGAAATGATAAAAACAATGCCTGGTGTTACTTCCAGAAATGAACTGAGCTCTCAGTATTCTGTCAGAGGAGGTAATTTCGATGAGAACCTGGTTTATGTTAATGGCATTGAGATCTACCGTCCGTTCTTAATTCGTGAAGGCCGTCAGGAAGGACTTAGTTTTGTAAATTCTGCCCTTGTATCATCTATCTTGTTTTCTGCAGGAGGTTTTGAAGCAAAGTATGGTGATAAGATGTCATCAGTTCTGGATATAAAATATAAAAGGCCCACTAACTTTGCCGGATCGGTAAACCTGAGCATGCTTGGTGCGCAGGCTCATGTGGAAGGCACAAACAAGAACAAAAAGTTTGGATACCTGATTGGTGCCCGTTATAAAACAAATCAATACATACTAAGAGGACTGCAAACAGAAGGTGATTATCAACCCCAGTTTGGTGATGTTCAATCATTATTTATATACGAGATTAACAAGAAATGGGATATTTCGTTGCTAACAAATTATTCCCTGAATTCATACAAGTTAATTCCCAGTATCAGGGAAACGAATTTCGGGACAATAACCGATGCTTATCAATTAAGAATATATTTCGAAGGACAGGAGATCGACAGGTTTGAGACTTTCATGGCAGGCCTTTCAAGTAACTACAACCCCAATCCTGAAACTAATTTACAGTTCATCGCTTCAACATTCAGGACTTCGGAAGAGGAAACCTACGATATCCTGGGACAATATTATATAGGAAGACTTGAAACAAGTCTTGGAAGCGAACAATATGGTGATGTAGTTGAAATTCTTGGCGTAGGAACCTATCTTGATCATGCCAGAAATTACCTTTTTGCAAATGTTTACAATTTTGAACATAAGGGGAATAAAAAAATTGACAATAAAAACCTTCAATGGGGAGTAAGATACCAGAGAGAGATAATCAATGATGAGATCAACGAATGGGAGCTAGTGGATTCTGCAGGATATTCTCTTCCGGCTGTTCCATTCAGTGTGGGTGATACAAACCCATCAAATCCGGATCTGAATTTATATTATTCATTGATCACCAACGACATTAACCTTAAAACGAACAGATACAGCGGATTTGCACAAAGCACATTTATAAACTACTGGAAAAACACCAGGATTAGTTCTAATGTAGGTATTAGATTTAACTATTGGGATCTGAATAAGCAATTCCTTGTGAGTCCGAGAGTTAATTTTGCTTTTAATCCTGACTGGAGAAAAGACTTCATTTTTCGTATTTCTGCAGGATATTATTATCAACCTCCATTTTACAAAGAACTCAGGGGTTTCGATGGTCAGATAAACACCAATGTAAAAGCACAGAAATCCATACATTTTGTTGGTGGCATGGATGTGAATTTCCTAGCATGGAAAAGACCGTTCAAATTTGTTATTGAAGCATATTATAAGATTCTGGATGATCTGATACCATATGAAATTGATAATGTAAGAATAAGATACTTTGCAGATAATAATGCCCATGGATATGCTTATGGATTAGACATGAAAATAAATGGTGAATTTATTAAAGGCGTTGAGTCATGGGCAAGCCTGTCGTTAATGAAAACCGAAGAAGATATTGATGGTGATGGTCTAGGATATATTCCAAGGCCTACTGACCAGAGGTTTAATTTTGCAATGTTCTTCCAGGATTATTTACCAATGAATCCTACATACTCAATGTATATTAAACTCATGTATGGATCGGGATTACCATATGGGCCTCCTGATAATAACAGAGCCAATGATATGAGAAGAACTAATTCATACCAGAGGGTAGACCTGGGATTATCCAAGAAGTTAATAAGTAAAAAGACATATTTCAAACCCAAGAATCCTCTGAAATATTTAAAAACTATGTGGATTAGTCTGGAAATACTAAATCTTTTTGGAAGAAGAAATACTATTTCCCACCTATGGATAACAGATATTAAAGGCCGCCAGATCCCAGTCCCCAACAAGCTTACCGGCCGTCAACTAAACATTAAGCTGAATATTACATTTTAATCTTAAAAAAAGATCACTCTTTGTGAACATTTTCAAAATCTCGTTGTTATTTCTATTATCTAAATTAAGATCAAAAGAAATAAACGATACAGAGAAGCTATGACAATGTAAAATAGTTTTTCACAGACATTGTTATTTCGGGTAAATAACAATTATTTGATTTGGGTTAATAATGGGGCAGTCCCGATTTATCGGGACTGTTTTTTTTGTTGATCATTCTGCACTAAAATTACAAATCCAATTATAAACCAAGTTTTAG
>CAZDWF010000159.1:0-6780 GCA_964508895.1 uncultured Bacteroidales bacterium | reverse complement strand
AACCAATTACTACATCATTTCCAAACGTACTTTCTATTTTTGTTACAAATTTATAAAATATACTTCTGTGAACACATATTCTTCAAAATTACTGGAAAAAGCCATTAACGAATTATCAAAGCTTCCCGGCATAGGAAAAAAAACTGCCACTCGTCTTACATTACATTTAATAAAGCAGGAAAAGGAGGAATCTGAACTCCTGGCTAATGCATTAATCAGGATGAGAAATGAAATATGCTTTTGCAAAAATTGTCACAATTTATCTGATGAAGATATTTGTGAGATATGCCGCAATCCTAAAAGAGATCAATCAATGGTTTGTGTGGTAGAAGATATTAGAGATATAATGGCTATTGAAAACACAGGACAATACAATGGAGTATATCATGTTTTAAACGGAATCATCTCTCCCATTGATGGAATTGGTCCGGACGACCTCCATATTGAAAGCCTGGTCGAGAAAGTAAATAAAAGTATCATCAGAGAAGTGATCATGGCTCTGCCAACCACCGTTGAAGGCGACACCACTATTTACTATCTCTTTAAAAGGATCAAAGGCAACAATATACTTATAACCACTATAGCCAGGGGAATAGCCATAGGTGATGACCTGGAATATACCGATGAGATTACTCTTGGAAGGTCTATACTTAACAGGAGACCTTTTGAAGAATAGAGACAAACTATAGATTCTATCACTCCTTGGAACATACTAATTGCTAAATACTAATTAATAAGTGCCATATCATGATGTGCGCTGTTCGATGTACGAGGTGCCAGGTAAGTTGCACTCAAAGCAATCCTGATAACTATTTTCACTTCAGCGACCAGCGACAAGTGACCAGTATATTTGTATGGAAAACATTGAACCTATTCAAACATATCAAGTTGATTAGGGGTGGCACCGATATCTTCAGGCACATTCATATCGTAACCATTTAAAAAAGGCCTTAGCATTTTCTTTATCAACTTTGTACGTGTAGTTTTTCTGGCACAGGCATAATTCGATAGTGATCTGAATTGTTTATCAGAAAGTTTAAGGGTTATTTTCCTGTACTTAATTTTTTTTCTTCTTTTTTTTCTGCCCGGCATGAAAAATATAACATTTAGAAAACTAATTTACTAAAAATCAAATCCATCAAATCATGCTGTTGATATCTTTTAATAATTTCTTTGCATATTCATCTGCTTCATCCGGACTTTGCCCTTCTGCATATATTCTAATAATGGGTTCGGTATTTGATTTGCGCAAATGCACCCAGCCATTTTCAAAATCTATCTTCACACCATCAATAGTATTTGGATTATAATCTTTGTAAGCTTCCATTATTCTAAGCAGGATATTATCAACATCCAATCCAGGGCCCAGTGAGATCTTGTTTTTGGAAATATAATATTCAGGATATATTTTTCGCAATTCAGAACATTTCATTTTTGATTTTGCAAGGAAAGTCAGGAACAATGCAATTCCAACCAGTGCATCTCTTCCATAATGAATTTCAGGATAAATTACTCCACCATTTCCTTCGCCACCAATAACAGCATTGACTTCTTTCATCAATGCAACTACATTCACCTCCCCCACTGCTGATGCAGCATATTCACCCCCATACTTTTGTGTGATATCCCTAAGTGCTCTTGTAGAAGAAAGATTGGAGACAGTATTTCCTTTCTGCTGTTGAAGAATATAATCTGAAACAGCAACCAGGGTATATTCTTCACCAAACATTTCCCCATTTTCCATAACAATGGCAAGCCTGTCTACGTCAGGGTCAACAACGAAGCCCAGATCTGCATTTTTCTTTTTTATCATCTCTGATATCTCTGTCAGGTTTTCAGGAAGGGGTTCAGGATTATGAGGAAAGTCACCAGTGGGTTCTGTATAGAGTTCCAGGATTTTCTTAACACCAAGTTCTTTCAGCAGAGGCACTAAAGATATTCCGCCTACAGAATTAACGCAGTCGATAGCTACTTTAAACTCAGCTTTTCTAATAGCATCTTTATCAACCAAAGGCAGCTCAAGTATCTTTTTTATATGAAAATCCAGCGCTTTATCATCACTTACACATTCTCCAAGTCTGGCAGCATCAGAAAAAACAATTTCAGGATTATCAGCCAGATTGAGAACCCTTGCACCCTCATTAGCATCAATGAACTCTCCTTTAAAATTTAAAAGCTTAAGAGCATTCCATTGTCCGGGATTATGACTTGCAGTAATAATAATTCCGCCATCAGCATCAACCTCAGGCACATAGACTTCAACGGTGGGTGTAGTTGCCAGTCCAATATCAATAACATCAACTCCTTTAGCCATTAAAGTACCCACAATCAAGTGGTTTACCATCGGGCCGGATACCCTGGCATCACGTCCAATTACAAGTTTGATCCTGTCTTTCTCCTGGCTTTCCATAATAAATTCGGCAAAGGCAGCAGAAAATTTAACAATATCAATTGGAGTAAGGTTATCACCGGGAAAACCACCAATGGTCCCTCGTATACCTGAAATTGACTTGATAAGTGTCATAAGATGATAGATTAATTTATGCAAAGATATTAAAAGCAATGGAGGCAATGTTATGTTTAGGCTATTTATTGGATCCTGGGTACTGGTGAACAGTTAACAGAAAATAAATGAAATAAAACAATCTATTTAGTAATAAGCTTACTATTATTAAAAAGCTTAATTTTGCCCCATTAAATTATCACAGAAATATTATGGACAGTTTTGAGCGTGAAGATCAGGAGACAGAAGGATTACTTAAGCGATTTGAAGAGAGGACCAAAGATGGAGACAAGGTCTTCTTTGATGTTGATGAATTTGAAGTAATTATAGATTATTATCTTGACAACTTATATTTAGACAAATGCAGTATGGCTATTGATATGGCTATAAACATGCATCCATCTAATATTAATTTCCTTTTAAAGCAAGCCCGCCTGCTCATTTCTTCCAACCAGGCTGAAAAAGCCCTTGAGCTATTATCAGAAATTGAAAAAATAGAACCTTCAAACTCTGATATATTCATTACGAAAGGAAGTATTTACAGTCAACTCAAGCACTACAACAAAGCCATTGAGGAATATAACAAGGCTATTAATGACTCAGACGACACAAATGAGATATATACAAATATTGCCATTGAATATGAGAACATGGGCAACTATACTAAAGCTGTAGAATATTTGCAAAAAGTGTTGAGAATAGATCCTGAAAATGAATCAGCAATATATGAGATCACTTTTTGTTATGAAATATCAAGCGAAACAGAAAAAGGCATTGAATATCTCCAGAGTTTTATTGATAACAACCCCTATTCACAAACTGCCTGGTTCAATCTTGGAATTCTGTATAGCAATATAGGCTTTTACGAGAAGGCCATAGAGTCATTTGATTATGCCATAGCTATTGACGACAGTTTTGATCCTGCTTATTTCAACAAGGCTAATTCTCTGGCCAATCTTGAAAAATACAAAGAGGCTATTGAGGTTTTTAACGAAACGCTGGATATAGGTGAAGATGATGCGATCACATTCTATTATATTGGTGAATGCTACGAAAAGCTTGACGAATATGAGAATGCGAAAGATTATTACAGCCGGACCCTGGTACTGGACTCAGATTTCGCCGATGCCTGGATGGGACTTGGAATTGCCAATGATGAGCTGGGGCATACTCCAACAGCCATGAAGAATATGGAAAAAGCAATTAGCATAGATCAACACAATCCTGAATACTGGTATATACTGGGTGATTTACAGGAAAGAGAAACAATGTTTGAGAAAGCGCTTGAATCATATAGAAAAGTTACAGAACTTGAACCTACCAATACCGAGATCTGGCTCGATTATTCAGAGATAATTGAAAAATCAAGTATTGAAGAAGCAATTGAGATCATTGATGAGGCAATGACCCAACAACCCGACAACATCTCATTGCATTTTCGTTATGCTGTATATCTTTATAAATCAGGAAAGATAAAATCCTCTTATGAAAAAATAGAGTATGCATTGCAAAAAGACTTCAGCAAGCATCAGGAAATGTTTGACTTTATGCCTGAGTTGAAAGAAGATGGAAAGGTAATGCAGTTGATTGATGATGCTAGATACTAGATACTAGATACTAGATGCTAGATACTGGTCACTGGTCACTAGTCTTCTTCTTCTTCTTCATCTCCACAATCTTATCCATCAGATCCGGAACTTTATCAAAGATAGCTTCCCATCCTTTTGATTTGTCAGATGATATAAATGATATCTTCTCTCCTCTTGAGACAAGAAAACCTATAGGGGCAATTCCCAAGCCTGCTGCTGCTCCACCACCAAGACCTTTGCCAGATTTATCTTTTTCAAGGTTTCCTGCAAAACCACCACTTCCAAATCCAACACCAACCTTGATAACAGGTATGCAAACAAACTCGTCAAGTTTAAAAGGTTCTCCGACTATAGTTTCGGTTTTAACCATTTCCTTGAGTTGATCCAGAACTTTATCGAATGTAAGATCATAATTAATGCTCATACTTATTTCCTCCTTTTTCTAATTTTTCGAATTTTAAAATATAAAGGTAATCCATATCTGATAAAAGAGAACATATTATTTTTTAACTCAACAACTGCATAGTTCTCATTAACAAAATTCACTGCTAAATGCACTTTTTCTCCGCTTAAATGAAATAATAAAGGAAGCAGTTGAGCATTCAGTGGAAAATCTCCGGTATCGAATCCAATATTAAATTTCTTGATCCTGAATGATCTTATTATCTTAACAATAAAATACCATACAGGATTGATCATCTTATAAGAGAACCCACTTCTTTTCACTTTTTCGCTTTTATCTGATTTCAGTGAAAATGATATTTTCCTGGCTTTGGAAAGATCAAATTTTAAAGGGAAGAAGAAAATATACATTTTAAGATAGGCTTTATCATCCTGAATATACTTAGCTCTAAAAAACACAGACAGGAAAAACTCATATCTTCTGTTAATAGTGTCAATGTATATTGTAAATGGCAATATGACAATGAGAATTAACAACAAAATGATCAAAGCAAGAACTCCCAGAATAATGTATAGAATTATCACAATTCTAAGGTAAAGAAAAAAGACAGAACTAAAGAAATAATTTCAAACAGGATTAACAAGATTTACAGGATTTACAGGATATTTGGTATTTTTGCCAAAAATCGACACCGCATGAAATACATTTTCCTACTATTGAAAGGCATGGCGATGGGTGCTGCAAATGTAATACCAGGAGTTTCAGGAGGCACTATTGCACTTATCACAGAGATCTTTGAAAGGCTTATCAATGCCATAAAGTCGTTTAACCTGTATGCCATCAAACTTTTATTTAAAGGAAAGATCAAAGATTTCATAGCCTATACCGATCTGTATTTTCTAATTGCAGTTTTTGCGGGAGTGATTATTGCTATTGTATCTCTTGCAAAGTTGTTTGATTATTTGTTTGAGAACTATCCTGTTTATATCTGGGCATACTTCTTTGGACTGGTACTGGCCTCAGTATATTATGTGGGCAAGAGGGTAGAAAGGATCACTATTGCAGTAGTGATAAGCTTCATCATAGGAACGGCCATTGCAATAATGATCTCCATTCTTAATCCTGCAACAGAAAACCAGAATTTCTTTTATCTCATCATTTGTGGTGTGGTAGCGATCTGTTCCATGATACTTCCCGGATTATCGGGATCATTCGTTTTATTTATTATGGGTAATTACAAGCTTGTAGCTATTGATGCTATCAATGAAAGAAATTTTGAAGTCCTGTTACCAGTATTAATTGGAGCAGTAGTTGGTTTAATAGCATTCTCACATCTTTTATCCTGGGTATTTAAGAAATACAGGAATGAAACCATTTCTATTTTAACAGGATTTATACTCGGATCACTCAGCATACTCTGGCCCTGGCAGAACAAGGTTTACCTAACAGATAAGCTTGGAGAGATGATAATGAAAAATGGAGAGCCGGTGATCATCAGTTACGAAAGAGTATTACCAACAGAATTCGGACAGGATTTCTGGATAGCGATCTTATTTATTGTCATAGGCATTGCAAGCATCTGGGGTATAGAAACAGCTGCAGAAAAAAAATCATAATGGATCTTTACGGACTCATAGGATATCCCCTTTCCCATTCCTTTTCAAAAGATTATTTTGAAATTAAATTCCGGATGGAAGAGATTGATGCCAAATTTCAATTATTTCCCATCCAGAATGTTGCGGAAATACAAAAGCTTATAAAGGAGCATCCTGAATTGAAAGGATTAAGTGTAACCAAACCCCACAAAAAGGCAGTAATGCCATTCCTGGATGATATTGATAAAAAGGCCCACGAGATAGGATCAGTAAATGTTATAAAAATTATCAGGAAAGATAACACTGCAATACTCAAAGGATATAATACTGATGCTTCAGGATTTGAAAGTGCCCTTGTAGAATTTTTACCACATATGGATTTCAAGGCATTAGTTTTGGGCAACGGAGGAGCAGCTCAGGCTATCAAATATGCATTAACAAAACTCAACATTGATTACAGTATAGTAAGCAGGAAACATCAAAAAGGGATTTATTCTTACGATCAGCTTGATAAAGACATCATATCAGACAGAAAGCTTATCATTAATTGTACTCCCCTGGGAATGCATCCTGATGAAAACGAAGCCCCTGTTCTCCCCTATCAGTTTCTGTGCGAAGAACATTATTTATTTGATCTCATTTACAATCCGGAAGAAACACAATTCCTGAAAAAAAGGATATGAGCAAGGA
>CAZDWF010000158.1:0-6785 GCA_964508895.1 uncultured Bacteroidales bacterium | reverse complement strand
TCCTGGAAACTCCCGGGCATGCTGATGGCAGCATTTGCTTTTATTCTAAAGAACAGAACTTCGTAATTGTCGGAGATGTTATATTTAACCAGAGCATTGGACGTACAGATCTGCCAACAGGTGATTTTGATATGCTTGCAAAAAGCATCAAGGAAAAACTCTATACATTACCGGATGACACTGTAGTATATCCGGGGCACGGCCCTGAGACAAGTATAGGTTTTGAGAAGAGGAATAATCCGTTTGTAAACTAGGTGCAAGTCGCAAGGATCAAGTCGCAAGTCGGAGCTGATGCTAGCGCGGACTTGTAGTCCGGGCTGCAGCTAAGAGTTCTTAGTGCACAAACAACATGTCCGCGCCAGCTATAACTAAACACTAACTTTATGGATGGATTGAGCAGAGGAAAATGCAAGGTGATTGAGAGATTCTACGAACTACGAACTATCCGAAGGATGCGTTCCACATCAATATCCATCATGCACTTAAAATGCTTCTTTGGACATTTATCATAGCCGATCTTTGAACAAGGCCGGCAGGATAAACCTTCAACTTCCATTATATATGAATTAATTTCATCTCCTGGCAAATATGGATACATACCGAATTCAGGAATAGTATTTCCCCATGTTGATATTATTTTCTTTCGAAATGCAGCTGCAATATGCATCAATCCAGTATCATTGGTGATAACAAGGTTTGCATTTTTAATAATTCCGGCAGACTTATTTATAGAGAATTTACCACATGAATTAAATACTTTTTCAGGAAAAGCTCTGGCAAGCTGATCTCCTCTTGGTATGTCTTCCTGTCCACCAAGCAGAATTACTTTAGTATTTATTCCTTTAATAATTTCCAGGATTTTTTCCTCAGGATAAATTTTGGTATTATGCTTTCCTCCAATCACAATTGCAATATATTCATTCCGGAAGTCTTTCGGAAGCTCAGATTCTTCTAACTTATCCTTTTCAGGAACGAAATAATCCAATCCCTTGTAATCATTATATACATCTATTCTTCTTACCGCCTGAAAGTATCTGTCAACAATATGAATATCAGGAAGTCTGTTGATTCTCAAATTTACTATCAACCACTTTTTAATGTTAAGTTTATTAAAAGAAGCATTAGGTGCATTTATAATTCGTTTAAGCTGTGATGACCTAAAATTCTTATGAAGATCAATCACAAAATCATAATTCTCACTTTTTATAATTGATGCGACTTCCTTTACCTTCTTTTTAATGGTGATAATCTTATCAATATAAGGGTTTGCTTCCAACAACGGAGAATACTGCTCTTTGGTAATGAAATGTAGTTCAGCCTTATGTTGTTCTTTTAAGCATCTGATCACCGGAGTAGTGAGTACAATATCACCTATTGAACTGAATCTAATGATAAGTATCTTTTTCAAAGAGGTATGTTTTTTACAAAAATAAATAAATTAGTTCATAGATTATAGATTATAGATCATAGATTATAGATCATAGATTATAGATTATAGATCGTAGTAAATTTTTTAATCCGGAATCTCTCAATCTATAAATCATCTGGCGACCGGTGACTGGAAACTATTTCCTATTTTTGCAGGATGATTTTCATTGACACTCATACACACCTTTATCTCAGGCAATTTGATGATGACCGGACAGAAGCAATTTTCAATGCTATTGAGGCTGGAGTGCAATATATGTTCCTCCCAAATATTGATAGCGGAACGCTTAGCAGTATGCTTGAGGTCTGTGATCAATTTCCTGAAAATTGTTTTCCGATGATGGGATTACATCCAACTTCCGTTAAAGGAAATTATATAGAAGAGCTTGAAAAAGTGAGAGAAGAATTGAAAAAGAGAAAATACATAGCTATCGGTGAGTGTGGTATTGATCTTTACTGGGATAAGACTTATTTCCAACAACAGGATGAAGCCTTCAGATACCAGATCAAGCTTGCGAGAGAATATGATCTTCCGCTGGTGATACATTCCAGAGATTCATTTGACGAGATCTTTGAGATTATGGACGAGGAGTATTCCCCGGAGCTGAAAGGTGTATTTCATTGTTTTTCTGGCAATTATAACCATGCAAAAAGAATTATCGATTGGGGTTTCAAATTAGGAATAGGGGGTGTTGTCACATTTAAAAATTCAGGATTGGATAAAGTGATCGAAAAAGTTGATTTAAAGCATGTCATCCTGGAAACTGACGCTCCTTTTCTGGCTCCTATACCTTACAGAGGACAGAGGAATGAAAGCGCTTATATTCCATTGATAGCGAGAAAGATTGCGGATATAAGAAAGATAGCTAAGGAAGAGGTTGCTGATATAACTACAAGGAATGCGAAGGAATTGTTTTTTAATGAAGAATAAAATTAATAAGGACTTGACTAAGGGGGTTAAGGGATCAGGGGGTTGAGTGTGTGGTGGTGAATGATCGAATGTTTACAAACCCCTCCCCACTTAACACCTTAACCACTTAACCACATAACCCCTTAATCCTCCAGATAATAAACCAATATAAATACTATGGACTCTGAATCATCAACTCGCATCTTGATCATTTATACCGGTGGCACTATCGGCATGATCCTGGATAAAAAATCAGGAACCTTGCTTCCTTTTAGTTTTGAGCATATTTCTGACAACATCCCTGAGTTAAACAATTTTGATTTCGAAATTGATTGTATCACTTTTGAGGAAGTGGTAGATTCTTCAAATATGGATACTTCATTATGGATTAAGCTGGCTGAACTTATTGAACAACATTATGAGGAATTTGACGGATTTGTCATCCTGCATGGCTCTGATACCATGGCATATACAGCATCTGCCTTAAGCTTTGTATTGGAAAATCTTAACAAACCTGTGATACTTACAGGATCTCAATTACCAATTGGTGTAAACAGGACTGATGGGAAAGAAAACATAATTACTTCATTGGAGATCGCTGCAGCAAAGGAAAACGATACACCGGTGGTTGCTGAAGTATGTATATATTTTGAGTATCAATTATACAGGGGAAACCGTACCTATAAGTTCAATGCTGAGAACTTTGATGCATTCAGATCGGACAATTACCCTGTACTTGCCAATGCAGGAGTGTATTTAAAATATAATTACAATCATATAATGAAGCCAAATTTCAGGAAGTTAAAAGTACATAAGCAACTTGATACCCATGTTGCAATATTAAAACTCTTTCCTGGAATAACACAACAGCTGGTAGATGCTGTATTGAATATAGAAGGATTAAAGGGAGTTGTTCTGGAAACCTATGGAACAGGAAATGTAAATACCGATGATTGGTTTATTAAATGTTTGAGGAAGGCTATAGATAAAGGAATGATTATATTTGTTGTAACACAATGCCAGGGAGGGGCAGTTGAAATTGGCAAATATGAGGCCAGTATGGAGCTTGGAAAGATAGGAGTAATTGGAGGAAGTGATATTACAACAGAAGCAGCCATAACAAAAATGATGTATTTATTTGGTAAGAAAATTAAGGAAAAAGATATCAAATCAATGTTAAGAAAGTCGTTAAGAGGAGAATTAACTTTGAATTAATATTGATAAGGCATGGTATTTGCTTGTTTTCCAATTGACAAATAGCATATTTCCCTATGGCAGTGGCATTTAAACTAAAAGTAAAAATTAGATTGGAATTTTCGATATCAAATAATTTTTTATTACTTTAGCTGCCGAAAAGAGGGGACTTCCCGGCAGAGTAAACAGGAGAGGTGGCCGAGTGGTCGAAGGCGCACGCCTGGAAAGTGTGTATACCCCGCAAGGGTATCGGGGGTTCGAATCCCTTCCTCTCCGCAAGTTGTTTGAAAATACAATAAAAAGAAAATAAAACAGTTCAAAGTAAACTTAACATTTAATAAAATTAACTATGAAAAAATTAGTTGCCCTTTTAACCATAGCAATAATGCTAATGTTTGGAGTGTCACAGAATGTTTTTGCTCAGGATGAGAACATGACAGTAGATACTATAGAAGCCGTAAGCGACTCAATAGTACCTGATACAACTGTAATGAATCAGGATATGAACCAAGCTGTTGAAACTCTCGACGCTGAAGTAGAAAAGCAAGGATTTCACCAGGTACTTAAAGAACAGTTCATCGCTGGTGGTGCAGGATTCATGGGTATTGTACTTTTAACCCTCATCTTCGGTCTTGCAATCTGTATTGAAAGAATTATTTACTTAAACCTTGCAACGACCAACACCAACAAACTGCTGAATAAAGTTGAGTCAGCAATGGAAACAGGTGGAATTGATGCAGCAAAAGAAGTTTGTAAAAACACAAGAGGTCCTGTTGCCAGCATATTCTATCAAGGATTAACCAGATATAACGAAGGACTTGAAATGGTTGAAAAATCAATTGTTTCTTATGGCAGCGTTCTTATGGGTCGTCTTGAAAGTGGATTGTCATGGATCTCCCTCTTCATTGCAATTGCACCTATGCTTGGGTTTATGGGTACTGTAATTGGTATGATCCAGGCATTTGATAATATCGAAGCAGCTGGTGATATTTCACCTGCTATTGTTGCCGGTGGTATTAAGGTTGCGCTTCTTACTACGGTATTTGGACTTATCGTTGCAATTATCCTCCAGATCTTCTACAACTACATCGTATCAAAAGTTGACAATCTTGTAAATGCAATGGAAGACAGCACTATCTCTTTCGTAGATATTTTGGCAAAGTTTAAAAAATAAAACATATCGTTATGACTGATATATCAGGAAAAATATTACAATGGTTGCTTGGCGTTTTGCTGGCAATATCAACTTTACTGGGCATTTTATTCTATGCCGATGTAATTTCAGACGATGTTGTTATGTACTGGGCTTATATTCTTGTTGGCCTTACAGCACTTATCACCATTGTTGCACCAATAATTTATTTCTTATTTAACCTAAAAAGCGCAATTAAGTTTTTAATTACTATTGGTGCAATGATAATACTTGCTATTATAGCTTACGCTCTTGCAGGAAATGAATTCACTGCACTACAACTGGAAGACATGAAATCGACGGTTGAAACTTCTAAATTAGTTGGAACAGGTTTAATCTTTACTTATTTCTTAGCCTGTCTTACAGTTTTATCAATCGTTTACGCTAGTATTTCAAAAATATTTAAATAAGGAAAAAAATTATGGCAGTAAGAAAAGCACCGGAGATCAATGCAGGTTCTATGGCAGATATTGCCTTCCTCTTGCTGATCTTCTTCCTTGTTACAACAACAATGGATATAGATACTGGTATTACCCGTAAACTGCCTCCTCCATTAGAAACAGAAACACCACCTGATGATATTAAGGAGAGAAATGTTTTTAAAGTATTGGTAAATAATGCAGACAGGTTAATGGTTGAGGATAAAGGCGGAGATATTAACTTTCTTAAAGACCAGGCTAAGGAATTTATTTTAAATCCTACAAACAAAGAAGACCTTCCTGAAAAAAGATTGGAAGTAATTGATTATTTAGGAGAAGTTTTTATCTCAAAGGGCGTTATCTCTCTTAAAAATGACAGGGGTACCTCATATAAAATGTACATCAAAGTACAGGATGAATTAACAAAAGCTTTCAAAGAATTGAGAGACGATTTGTCGATGCAGCATTTTGGTGTGAAATTCGACAATCTTATTAATGAGAATAAGCGTAAAGCTATTCAGAAAGCAATCCCAATGGCAATCTCTGAAGCTGAACCTGAAGATATAGGAGGAAATTAATATGGCAAGATTTAAAAAGAAAAAATCGCAAGGACAACAGGCGATAAACACTTCATCGCTTCCTGATATTATTTTCATGCTGTTATTCTTCTTTATGGTAACAACAGTTATGCGTGAAGTGACTCTTATCGTTAAATTTAAATCACCTGATGCCACGCAGGTTCAGAAACTTGAGAAAAAATCTCTTGTTAGCTATATTTATGTAGGTGTGCCAGTTAAAACTTCATTATATGGTACTGAATCCAGGATACAGCTCAACGATGCTTTTGCCACTGTTGGAGATATCCAGGATTTTATAATCAGGGAGAGGGAATCAAAAGATGAAGCCGAAAGGAAATTTTTAGTTACCTCTATTAAAGCTGACCAGGAAACCCGTATGGGAGTAATAACCGATATCAAGCAGGAATTGCGTAAGATCGGTGCATTTAAAATCAACTATTCGTCAAGAAAAATAGCTGAGGAATCATCAAACTAGAAAATATTTCATTTTATTAAAAAAAGAGGCTGTCTCAAAAAAAGAGTCAGCTTCTTTTTTTTACACATAAAAACATAACAGAAACTTTTCAGTAAATCGTGATGTGTAAAGCATGATGCATGAAGGGAAAGATGAAAAATTATCCTATTGCTCTGCTTTTTCTTTCATAGGAATATATAAATACCATCAGTAATGTACCAAGTATAGCACTGAAAGCTATTATGTAAGGACTCTGTGAAGATCCAATATCGTCAATATCTGTTTCCTTCCCTGATAGATTTAAATAGAAGATCACTACCACTGCAAGAGTATTGTTGAAAAAGTGTATAATGACAGGTAACCACAAAGATCCTGACCACACAAAAATATATCCCAGTATAACACCCAGAAAAAATCTTGGAAGGAAGCCATAAAACTGAAGGTGAAGTGCTGAAAATAAAATTGCAGACATAATAATTGCAATATGCACATTTTTAAATAGTTCCCTGAAAATACGCAATAACACCCCCCTGAATAAAAACTCCTCTCCCACCGCAGGAAGAATTGCAATCATTAGCATATTAATAATAAATCCAGGATAAGTTTTAAC
>CAZDWF010000157.1:0-6871 GCA_964508895.1 uncultured Bacteroidales bacterium | reverse complement strand
ATAAAGAAATACTGGGTATATATAATCGTAAGAAATTTGCCGCTACTGTTGGCGATGATTTGCCAAACGGAATAGTTCAAATGGCAAAAGTTTTTATTGCCAAGAAGAGAAAGCTAAAGGTTGGTGATAAGATGTCAGGGCGCCACGGTAATAAAGGTATTGTTGCCAAGATTGTAAGGCAGGAAGATATGCCTTTCCTTGAAGATGGAACACCTGTTGATATCGTATTGAATCCATTAGGGGTACCTTCCAGGATGAACCTTGGCCAGATCTACGAAACCGTACTTGGATGGGCTGGTAAAAAGCTCGGCCAAACATATGCTACACCGATTTTTGATGGTGCTACCTATGAGCAGATCAATGAATTGATGGATAAAGCAGAATTACCAAAAGACGGAAAAGTATATCTGTACGATGGTGAAACTGGTGTTCGATTTGATCAACCAACAACTGTTGGATATATTTATATGCTGAAACTTCATCACATGGTTGATGATAAAATGCATGCAAGGTCCATTGGCCCTTACTCTCTCATTACACAGCAACCACTTGGCGGTAAAGCACAGTTTGGTGGACAGCGTTTTGGTGAAATGGAAGTTTGGGCAATTGAAGCCTTTGGTGCTGCTAATATCCTGCAGGAGATACTTACTGTTAAATCAGACGATGTACAGGGACGTGCAAAAGCCTATGAAGCAATTGTTAAAGGTGAGAATATGCCTATTCCAGGAATTCCAGAATCCTTTAATGTACTTGTGCATGAGCTTAGAGGCCTAGGATTAAATGTCACTTTTGATTAATAAGACAGACCTTATCTTCGGTCATCTTATAAATTCATAATCTAAAACAAATATTTATGGCATTCAGAAAAGACACAAAAATAAATAGTGAATTTTCAAATATAACTATCAGTCTTGCTTCACCAGAACAAATCCTGGAAAGGTCATACGGGGAAGTATTAAAGCCTGAAACAATTAATTATAGAACTTATAAACCTGAGCGTGATGGTTTATTCTGCGAACGAATTTTTGGTCCGGTAAAGGATTGGGAATGTCATTGTGGTAAATATAAACGTATCAGGTATAAGGGGATCATCTGCGACAGATGTGGTGTTGAAGTTACAGAAAAGAAAGTAAGGAGAGAAAGAACTGGCCATATTCAGCTTGTGGTTCCTGTTGCACATATCTGGTTTTTTAAATCTTTGCCCAATAAAATCGGAGCTTTACTTGGTTTGCAAACCAAGAAGCTTGAAACAATTATATATTATGAAAGATATGTAGTTATTCAGCCGGGATTAAAACAGGAAGATGGCATGAATTTTATGGATTTCCTTACAGAAGAAGAATATTTTGAAATCCTTGACGCGCTTCCTGCTGACAATCAATACCTTGATGATAGCGACCCCAATAAGTTCATAGCAAAAATGGGTGCTGAAGCTATTCATGATTTACTTGCTCGTCTAGATCTTGACCAGTTATCTTACGATCTGAGGCATAAAGCCTATAATGAAACTTCTCAGCAGAGAAAAGCTGAAGCACTTAAACGTTTGCAGGTTATTGAAGCATTCAGGGAAGCAAAAGATCGTATAGAGAACAGGCCTGAATGGATGATAGTGAAAGTGGTTCCTGTTATCCCACCTGAACTCCGCCCGCTAGTTCCTTTGGATGGTGGTCGTTTTGCTACATCTGACCTTAATGATTTATACAGAAGGGTAATTATCAGAAATAACAGGCTTAAAAGGCTTATTGAAATTAAAGCTCCTGATGTGATCATGCGTAATGAAAAACGTATGCTTCAGGAAGCTGTTGATTCATTATTCGATAATTCAAGGAAATCTAATGCTGTTAAAACCGATTCAAACCGCGCACTTAAATCATTGAGTGATAGTTTGAAGGGAAAACAAGGACGTTTTCGTCAGAACTTGCTTGGTAAACGTGTTGACTATTCAGGAAGGTCAGTTATTGTTGTTGGACCAGAGTTGAAACTTAATGAGTGTGGATTGCCGAAAGCAATGGCAGCAGAGCTGTTTAAACCTTTTATCATTCGAAAACTTCTTGAAAGAGGTATTGTAAAAACAGTTAAATCTGCAAAGAAAATTGTTGACCGCAAAGACCCTGTTGTCTGGGATATCCTGGAAAATATTCTTAAAGGTCATCCTGTAATGTTAAACCGTGCTCCAACACTTCACCGTCTTGGAATCCAGTCATTTCAGCCTAAGCTGATTGAGGGTAAAGCTATTCAGCTGCATCCTCTGGTTTGTACTGCGTTTAATGCTGACTTTGACGGTGACCAAATGGCCGTTCATGTGCCATTAGGGAATGCCGCAATACTAGAAGCACAGATTTTGATGCTTGCATCGCACAATATTCTCAACCCTGCAAATGGTGCTCCAATTACAGTACCATCACAGGATATGGTACTCGGATTATATTATATTACCAAAGCCAGAAAAAGTCATCCTGAATTTGTAATAAAGGGTGAAGGACTTAAGTTTTACGGCCCTGAAGAGGTTATCATCGCTCATAATGAGAATAAAGTTGACCTTCATGCAATCATCAATGTGAAAGTTGATGATATTGATGAGGAAGGAAATCCCGTTAACAGGATGATTGAAACCACAGTTGGTAGGATAATATTTAATCAGATAGTACCAAAGGAATACGGATTCATTAATGAAGTTCTTACAAAGAAATCATTAAGGGATATTATTGGTAAGATACTGAAAAGGACAGGCACAGCTAAAACATCACAGTTTCTCGATGATATTAAGAATATGGGATTCATCATGGCATTCAAAGGTGGTTTGTCATTTAACCTTGGTGATGTTCTTATTCCTGAAAATAAAGAAGAACTTATTTCTGATGCAAATGCTGAAGTTGATGAGGTGATGAACAATTATAATATGGGTTTCATTACAAATAATGAAAGATATAATCAAATCATTGATATTTGGACTCATACTAATTCTCTGCTAACTCAAAGCTTGATGAAAAAGCTGATAGCTGACAAGCAAGGATTTAACTCAATCTATATGATGCTTGACTCAGGTGCGAGGGGATCAAAAGAGCAGATCAGGCAGCTTGCCGGTATGAGGGGTCTTATGGCTAAACCACAAAAATCAGGTGCTACAGGTGGTGAGATTATCGAAAACCCGATTCTCTCGAATTTTAAGGAAGGATTGTCAGTACTCGAGTATTTTATCTCAACTCACGGTGCACGTAAAGGTCTTGCTGATACAGCCCTCAAAACAGCCGATGCTGGTTATCTTACCCGTAGGCTTGTAGATGTTGCCCAGGATGTTATTATTACAGAATCTGATTGTGGAACATTAAGAGGATTAACAATTTCTGCTCTTAAGAAAAGTGAAGAGATTGTTGAATCACTTTATGATCGTATTCTGGGTAGGGTAACTCTTCATGATATATTTCACCCGCAAACAGGTGACTTGATCATAGGGGCAGGAGAAGAGATTGATGAAATAGTAGCGAGGAAAATTGAAGATTCTCCAATTGAATCTGTAGAGATACGTTCAGTACTTACATGTGAATCAAAAAATGGTGCTTGTGCCAAATGCTACGGACGTAACCTGGCATCAGGACAATTAGTTCAGGCAGGAGAGGCTGTAGGAGTAATTGCTGCTCAGTCAATTGGTGAACCAGGTACACAGCTTACACTTCGTACATTCCACGTTGGTGGTACAGCATCTAATATTGCTGTTGCTTCCAAGATCCTTGCAAAATATGATGGAGTCCTGAGTATTGATGAATTGCGTACAGTTGATAACTATACCAATGCAGATGGTAAGAAATACGATGTGGTAATCGGTAGATCAGCTGAGTTGAGGATACTTGATAAAAAGACAGGTATTACCTTAACCTCAAGCAATATTCCTTACGGATCAAGTCTGTATGTGAAGAATGGCAAAAATGTTAAGAAAGATGAGATGATTTGTGATTGGGATCCATGGAATGCACAGATTATTTCTGAGGCAACAGGTAGGATAAAGTTTGAAAATATCATTGAAGGCAGAACCTATCGTGTTGAATCTGATGAACAAACAGGTTATCATGACAAGGTGATTATTGATACCCGGATGAAATCAAAGAATCCAACAATTCATATTATTGATAAAACAGGTGAGATTATTCGTTCATATGATATTCCTGTTGGAGCTCACATTACACTTGAAGATGGTTCTTCCATTAAAGCAGGTGAACCATTGGTGAAAATCCCAAGAGCTATTGGTAAATCTGGTGATATCACCGGTGGTCTGCCACGTGTAACGGAGTTGTTTGAAGCAAGAAATCCTTCTGATCCTGCAAAAGTATCTGAGATTGATGGTGTTGTTTCTTTTGGCAAGAAGCTTAAGAGAGGAAACAGGGAGGTTATTATCAGGTCGAAAACAGGAGAGGAGAAGAGTTATCTTATTCCAACATCGAAACAGATACTTGCACAGGAAAATGACTTCGTAAAGGCAGGAACACCAATGTCTGAAGGAGCACTCACTCCAGCTGATATTCTGGCAATTAAGGGACCAATGAAAGTTCAGGAATATATTGTTAATGAGATCCAGGAAGTTTATAGATTACAGGGCGTTAAGATCAATGATAAACACTTTGAAGTGATCGTTCGACAGATGATGAGGAAAATAGAAGTTGATGACCCGGGTGATACTAAATTCCTTGAAGGAGAGCTTGTGAACAAGACAGTCTTTATGGATGAAAATGATGAGATATTTGGTAAAAAGGTTGTTATAGATATTGGTGATTCTAAAAGTTATAAAGCAGGACAAATCATCAATGCCAGAAAACTCAGAGATGAGAATTCAATGCTGAGAAGGAAAGATAAAACTCTTGTTAATGCAAGAGATGCGCAACCTGCTACCGGTCGTCAGATATTGCAGGGTATAACAAAAGCATCATTGCAGACCCGTAGTTTTATTTCTGCAGCCTCATTCCAGGAAACAACAAAGGTACTGACACAGGCTGCCACTCAGGCCAAGAGGGATACACTTTCAGGACTTAAGGAAAACGTTATTGTTGGACATTTGATTCCTGCAGGTACAGGCTTAAAGCAATATCAAGACATTATTGTTGGTTCACAGGAAGAATTCGATGCATTGTCTGATGGAGGTGCTAATAAAGTTCCTGAAACGAATGATGATCTATAGGAAATTATATCTGTTTATAACAATTTAAATATATAGTCATGTCAGAACAGAAAAAGAAAAAAATCAATATTGAATTTGATGAAAATGTTGCAGAAGGTATCTTTTCAAACCTTGCAATGATAACTCACTCAAATTCTGAGTTTGTCGTTGACTTTATCCAACTGCTTCCGGGTTTACCCAAAGCAAAGGTTAAATCAAGAATAATTTTAACTCCCATGCATGCAAAAATGCTCCATAGGGCATTGCAAGATAATATTCAAAAGTTTGAATCTATGCACGGACATATCAAAGTTCCTGAAGGAGGAGATGTTATTCCGCCGTTTAATATGGGCGGGCCAACGGCCGAGGCGTAAGGATTGCAGAATGCAGAATGCAGAAGGGATTTGAGATTTAAGATTTATGGAGGCTGCTCGCTTGAGTGGCCTTTTTTTTTATGCATATAGACGATTGTTAACAATATCTCCCTGGCATCTTTCCTTCATAGCTTCCTTTCCCTGCAACCGGCATTTAAATTCCTGTTCACTGTCCACTATTCACTTCCTTTGTATTTAAATAATAATATGTAAATTTGATTAAGTGATCAATAATCATCTATATATATTTTAGGAAATTATGAAATATAATTCAATGAACATAATTTTCTATAAGAAATTGGATATGTTTATTGAACATATAAATAAGTTACCGTCAATGCTAAAAAATGAAACATATGCTAATACTGAAAGATCAAAAATTTATTAAAACTCCTTTTGATAATGAGCAAGAACTTGAGCAAGTTGTCATAGATAACTATGAATATATTTTTGGCCCAACATCAATATATTTGCCTAAAGCGTTGATTAAAACTGGAGATGGAACCGGAACAATTCCTGATGGTTTTGCAATAGACCTTTCGTTAAAAAAATGGTATCTTGTTGAAGTCGAATTACTTCATCATAACGTTTGGGGACATATTGCACCTCAAATATCTAAACAAGTAATTGCATCTTTACAACCCATCTCAAAAAAGACTATTGAGGATCTTGCTGTTGATCAATATCAAAATGATGAGACAACAAAGGAAAAATTTGAGGAGCAAAAGATTAAAGAAATCAATGTAAGAAAAATTCTAAGTGAAATATTAAATAAAGAACCCATTATTGCATTGCCAATAGACGCTGTTTCAGGTGATTTAAAGGAATGGGCCAGAACGCTGAAATATAATGTAAAACTTTGGGCTATAACTAAATATGTTGACTTTGACAATAAAGAATTAATAGCTTATGAATTTCCTGAAGAGTTTAGACCAACACTTGACACTGAAGAAGAACAAGGAAAAGTAGAAAACACAGATAAACTAGCTAGATACGAAGTTTCAATATCTGATCTACTAGAAAATGGTTTCTTATCTGTAGGTCAAAAACTAATAATGGAATACAAACCTCGTAAAGGTAATAAAAGGAAATATGAAGCTGAGATTCTTGATGACGGATCTCTCAAGGTATTGGATAAAGTATATAGTAGCCCTAGTTATGCAGCACTAGCTGGTGTTCAAGATGCTGGAAGTGATAGAAAAACAGTTAATGGATGGACTAGTTGGAAAACAGATTCTGGAAAAGTTCTTGCAGGAATTAGAGAAGATTTTTTAAACGAACAATAAAGCACATGGCGGTAACATTGAACTGTGGTAAAATCCAAGAAATATTTTGATCTTTCTATCTTAAT
>CAZDWF010000156.1:0-6985 GCA_964508895.1 uncultured Bacteroidales bacterium | reverse complement strand
CTGGAAAAAATTGAGTTGATAGAAAAACCATCACTTGATGACTATATTTTGACAGATAAACTTTCCAGAGAGCTGGCTCAAAAATTTATTAAATAAGAATGGAAGTTTTTATAAAAATACTGCAATTATTACTCAGCTTATCTATACTGGTAGTTTTTCATGAAATGGGGCATTTTGTTGCAGCCAAGATCTTTAAAACCAGGGTTGAAAAATTCTATCTCTTTTTCAATCCATGGTTCTCAATATTTAAAGTAAAGTATAAAGGAACTGAATATGGCCTGGGCTGGCTTCCTTTAGGTGGATATGTGAAAATATCCGGTATGATCGATGAGTCTATGGATAAGGAACAGATGAAAAAGCCACCTCAACCATGGGAATTCAGGTCAAAACCTGCATGGCAACGATTGATCATTATGCTTGGTGGAGTCACTGTCAATGTGGTACTGGCAATGGTAATTTACATTATTATGCTTTTTACATGGGGAGAACAATACCTCCCTACCTCAGAAGCTAATAAATATGGCATAACCGTTGATTCACTTGCATTGGAAATGGGTCTGCAAAATGGTGACAAGATCGTCACTATTGATAATGATACTGTTGAGGACTTCCTGAAAATTCCTTTAAAACTCATACTCGATGAAGCAGAAACCATTCAAATTGAAAGAGATGGGGAACAACAAGAAGTAACTATTCCTAAAGGATTTCTGGCAAAACTTGTAAAGCATAAGAACCCGGCTTTTATATTCGTTCAGATCCCTTATGAAGTAGGTGGGTTTTCTCCAAATTCAACAGCCAAAGAAGCAGGAATGTTTGAGGGGGACAGGGTTATTGCTTTAAATGGCAATCGAATGGAGTATTTTAATGAATATGCTGAAAAGATACCAAAGTTTGTCAATGATAGTATTTCGCTGACTATTATCAGAGAGGAAGATACTATGGATCTGATGATTTCAGTACCTGAAAATGGTAAGATTGGAGTTTATCATAAGGATCCAAAAGCTTATTTTAAATTCAGAGAAAAGAATTACACTATTATTGAAGCAGTTCCAGCAGGTGTTACCAAAGCATTTAATGGTATAGGAAGTTACCTTAAACAGCTAAAACTCCTTTTTAATCCTGAGGTGAAAGCTTATGAATCTGTTGGAGGTTTTATTACAATAGGAAACATCTTTCCTGCGAAATGGAACTGGGAACAATTCTGGCGCCTTACAGCATTTCTTTCAATAATGCTGGCAATACTTAACATACTGCCGATACCTGCCCTGGATGGCGGACATGTGATGTTTCTGTTCTATGAGATCATAGCCGGACGTAAACCAAACGAGAAATTCATGGAGTATTCCCAGATTGCGGGAATGATCATTCTTTTTGCCCTGCTGATTTTCGCAAATGGTAATGATATTATTAAGCTATTCCAATAAATACTTTCCTATAAGAAAACTCAGTATATGGGAGGTGGTTTTAATCATCCTCAAATTTTTCCTTTAAGGATTTAAATCCATTACCCAAAATCTCATTGGCATTGTTTACAACCATAAATGCGTTCGGATCTATTTGATGAATGTAATCCTGTATTATCTCAACTTCCCGTCGATTTAATACAGTATATATAACTTCTTTATCCTCATCATTATACAATCCCTTACCGTTAAAAATTGTACCCCCACGATTAAGGTCAGTAATGATCTTTTCTTTTATTTTGGATGGTTTTTTGGAAACAATAAATAAAGACTTGTCATAGGAAACACCCTGAAGTATCATATCTACAACCCTTCCAGCAACATAAATGGTTATCAATGAATACAAAGGCACATTCCAGTCACCAAAAGAGAGTAGGCCAAATAATACTATCGTTGAATCAACAAGGATCAACAGTTGGCCTATAGGCAATTTAGTATATTTTGAAATGATCATGGCAACTATGTCAGAACCTCCTGATGTAGCTTTTGATTTAAAAATTAGTCCCAGTCCAACTCCTACAAGAATACCACCGTAAATAGCTGATAATAATACATCATCAGGAATAAGAGGAGCATCCCCATAAAGATAGGTCAGGGAGTCAACAAAAAATGCAGTAAACACAAAGCCGACAACTGTTTTTATACCAAATCTAGGTCCTAATACCTTTATACCAATTAAGGTAAGAGGTATATCAAAAACCAAAGCCGTTAAACCCACCGGAAAACCAAACATATGGTGTAACACAATGGAGATACCATAAACACCGCCAGGTACGATCATATGGGGTGTTATAAATAATACAAACCCGGCAGCCATAATAAAAGCTCCAATGATGATCAAAGAATAGGAAATGAACCATTTCCTGGAAAACATTTTTTCATACTGAATAAAAGCCATGATTGTAAGTTTTAGAAAGTTCAACAAAAAAGCGTGCAAAGATAATTTCTTTTTTATATGCCAAATACTTTATTTGATTTCTTTTTTGTTAAATTTAATGTTTGTCATTCCAAAATTCAAAAAAACATAATATTCCATAGAATGTTATTGTTTCAAACTAAAATACAATAGAAATCAGATTTTTGCATTATTATTCATAAAAACCAATTGCCATCGTCAATTCAAAATACATAGGAATCCTTTTTCTGTTTTTTTATCCTGCAATTGTATTCTCACAGGTTTTTGAAAATAAGAGACAAAAAGAAGTATTTATAATTGGTGATACCCTATGTTTAGATACTCTCAGCATTGCTCCTGGTAGTGTGAGAGTTTATTCAGGTATACAGGATGTAAGCAAGCATTTTACATTAATAAGTGAGCAGTCATTGCTTGTTGTTAACTCCTCGATTCCTGAAAACATTCGAAAATCAAAGATCAATATCCAATACTCAGTATTTCCTTTTGACCTTTCAAAAGAATATAAAAACAAGGATAAATCATGGTATACAGTAATTACTACTGAACCGGAAAATCCATTCCTGTACAGTCCTGGCAGAACTGGTGTAAACCTCCTGGAATTGAATTCACTCAATAAGAGCGGAAGTATATCCAGGGGTATTTCATTCGGGAATAATCAGGATGTAGTGGTCAATTCAAATTTCAATTTGCAATTATCTGGTAATTTAAGTAGGGAAGTTAGTATCGTTGCCGCAATAACTGATAATAATATTCCTATCCAACCTGAGGGTAATACACAACAGATCCAGGAATTCGACAAGGTATTCATACAATTATCGGCCAGGAATAATACGCTCACAGTTGGTGATTATGAATTACACAGGCCTGATAGTTATTTCATGAATTTCCTGAAAAAAGCCCAGGGAGCAGATTTTCAAACACAATTCGACCTGAAAAAAAGCAAAAATAAGGGATCGATGAAAATTGAAACAGCAGCGGCATTGTCAAAAGGGAAATTTGCCAGGAATAAATTTCAGGGAATAGAAGGAAATCAAGGGCCTTATAAGTTATTTGGCAATGAGGGTGAAACCTATATTATTGTACTGGCCGGAACTGAAAAAGTATATATCGACGGACGATTAATGAAAAGAGGGGAAGCTTTTGATTATACCATTGACTATAATAAAGGTGAAGTCAGCTTTACACCAAATGTTATCATTACAAAAGATAAAAGGATCGTTGTTGAGTTTGAATATTCAGATAAAAACTATGCAAGAGCATTATTCTATGTTAATAATGAATATAAAAACGAACGCCTTCATCTCAGGTTTAATGCTTATTCTGAAAGTGATCTTAAGAACCAGACACTTCAGGAAAAATTAAGTCCTGAAGAGAAAGATATCTTAAGAAATGTTGGTGACAGCATACAGGATGCCATCATCTGGAATATCGACAGTGCAGGCGTCTCAATGGATGAAGTGAGATATCGGCTGACTGATACAATCGTAAATGGCATTAATTATGACAGTATACTGGTCTACTCTACTGACCCTGATTCAGCAATTTACAAAGCAGGATTTTCAAATGTCGGGTCAGAAAAAGGGGATTACAAACTTGTCAAAAGCGATGCCAATGGAAGGGTGTTTCAATGGTTTGCTCCTGTAAATGGTGCAAAGCAAGGAAGCTATGAACCCATAAAACTGCTGATTAGTCCGAAAAAAACTCAAATGTTAACCTTGGGTGCAGATTACAAACTGGGCAGCAATACCAATCTGTCATCTGAAATAGCATTAAGCAACGATAATATTAATACCTTTTCTGATAAAGACAGGGGTAATGATTTGGGCATCGCACTTCACCTTAAAGCAGATCATACCTTTATACTTTCTGACACAGATAGTAGCGGATGGAATATTGTACTGGGTGGATTTCTTGATCACACCGGAAAAGATTTCAAACCAATTGAACCATTCCGGCCCATAGAATTTCAAAGAGACTGGAATATCACCAGGGATATAAAAGCCATGGAAAACCTCGGTGGTTTATCACTGGAAGCCATTCATCACAAAAGTGGATTTATAAAATATGAATTTCAGACACTTCTTAAGGAAGACCTGTTTAAAGGATATAAAAACCTCATATCCAGCAAACTTGAGAACAATAAATACCTGCTCGAATTTGACGGGTCATTTCTGTCTGCAAGCGATCAAAACACATCAAGCCAGTTCCTAAGGCATAAAGCGCATCTATCCCGTAAATTCAAATGGTTCATGATAGGATTAAAAGATGATCAGGAGCATAATATTTTCAACGACAACAAATCCGATTCATTAATGCTCAATTCTTATTCATTCTTTGAATACGAAGCCTATATTAAAACAATTGATTCCACAGGGAACCAATTCGAGTTGTTTTATAATAACAGGATCGACAAACTTCCTTTCAATAACAATTTAAAAAAAGCAACGCGGGCTGAAGAATTTGGTGCTACATCAAAACTTGAAAAAAACAGAAATAACAGGCTCACCTTATCTGTTGTCTATAGAAAACTTCATATTGACGATACAGCCTTTGCAAATGCAGAACCGGAAGAGAACATCATTGGAAGGATAGAGCATTTTCTAAGAATTAAAAAAGGGCTGATAACAGCCAATACATATTATGAAGTTGGGTCAGGTCTGGAAGAGAAAAAAGAGTTTTCTTATCTGAAGGTTCCCACAGGAGAAGGTATATATGTATGGGTTGATTATAATGGAGATGGCATTCAGCAACTCAACGAATTTGAAATAGCACCTTTTAAAGATCAGGCAGATTATATCAGGATATTCACACCAAGTAATGAATATACAAAAACCTATAATAATCAATTCAGTGAAACCTTTATGATCAATCCTGCAGCTATCTGGTCACAAAAAGAAGGGTTTAAAAAGTTTGTCTCGAGGTTTTCCGATCAGCTTGCATTTCGTATTGAGCATAAAACCTCCGAGGAAGATCACCAAAAAGCATATAATCCATTTATTAGTGAAAAGGCTTTCAACGACAGCTTACTTGTTACCCTGGGATCAAATTTCAGAAATACATTTTACTTTAACAGGAACAATCCTATTTTTGGCATTGACTGGACCATTCAGAATAACAAATCAAAAACTTTTCTGGTAAATGGTTTTGAAACGAGAACATTAAAACAAAATGCTTTGAATTTACGATGGAATTTTTACAAAGCATTTTCAGTAATTTTCACAGGAAATTATGGTGAGAAATCCAACTTTTCTCAGTTCTTTACATCCAGGGATTACAGGATAATCTTTTATACTCTTACACCCAGCTTAAGCTATCAGCCGGGAACAGATCTGAGGATTGATCTTAATTACTCCTATAATAACAAATCAAACAATTATCAAAATGCCGGTGAGCTTGCATTAAAACACGATATAGGTGCAGAGGTGAATTATAAAGTACTTAATAAGGGAAGCTTATTATTAGATGTCAACTATATTATAATTGATTACAATAATTCAACGAATACTCCGCTGGCCTTTGAAATGCTGGAAGGATTTCAGTCAGGAAAAAACGGAACATGGAGCATCAGCTTTCAATACAACTTGGCGAAATATTTACAATTAAATTTAAGTTATACCGGACGTAAATCTCCTGACATAAAAACAGTGCATATAGGCAGTGCACAGCTAAGGGCATATTTTTAATCAATACAAATAATAAAATATGTGATTTAAGGCAACCGTATCAAAATTTATCTGGTCTTTAATCGTTAGCAAGTAACAAAAAAATGTTACTTTAGCTACTTCTTCGGGAATAGTATAACTAGCGCATGAAATTATTTAGCAAGCTTAATATAGGAATAATCGTTGTATTATTATCCACCACTGGATTATATGGTCAGCAGGAAGCGCAATTTACGCAAAACATGTTTAATAACATGACCATCAATCCAGGATTTGCAGGACTGAATAATGGAATATGTATAACAGGGATTGTACGACAACAATGGGCGAGTTTCAAAGATGCGGATGGAAACAAGGTCGGTCCACAAACATATCTTGTAACTATCAACTCACCTGTCAGGATATTACATGGCGGATTATCAGGAATGATTATGCAGGATCAACTTGGCTTTGAAAAAAATATAAATGTGAAATTAGGATATTC
This sequence comes from uncultured Bacteroidales bacterium, assembly GCA_964508895.1. Taxonomy (GTDB): domain Bacteria; phylum Bacteroidota; class Bacteroidia; order Bacteroidales; family B18-G4; genus M55B132. Next base: position 460 of record CAZDWF010000156.1, on the reverse strand, counting down.
TTATCATAAAGATATCGGATTTGGAACCTTAGGAGCGGGATTTATGATTGGCTTTCATAACAGGTATATAGATTTCAGCAAGCTTGAGCCAGCTCAGCCAGATCCTTTATTAGATCAGTTAACAGGAGAAGAAAGTGAAATGCTGATGGATTTCTCATTAGGGGTTTTTTACAATGTCCCCAATCAATATTACATAGGTATATCTGCAACACAACTTCTTGAAACCAAAGGAAAAGAATTATCGAGTGGATCATATACTGATACTGCGGGAGTAACACGGACCGGAGTATTATATATGAAACTCGACAGAACCATCTACCTTACCGGTGGGTATGAATTTGTTCTGCCAAGTAATCCATCGTTTACAATAAATCCATCGTTGTTGGTTAAGACCAATTTATCAGTTGTCCAATATGATATTGCTGCCCTGGTCAAATACAACAACAAATTCTGGGGTGGG
>CAZDWF010000155.1:0-7361 GCA_964508895.1 uncultured Bacteroidales bacterium | reverse complement strand
GCATATAGTTTTAATATTTTTTCTGTTTCATCGATGGCTTCCTGTTCTGTAGCGTGGGCTGTATGACCTTCCTGCCATAAAAACTCAGTTGTTCTCAAAAACAAGCGGGTTCTCATTTCCCATCTGACAACATTTGCCCATTGATTAACAAGTAATGGAAGGTCGCGGTATGACTGTATCCATTTCTTATAAGTATCCCAGATTATTGTTTCAGAAGTTGGTCTGACAATTAATTCTTCCTCAAGTTTTGCATCATCATCTACTACAACCCCCTTACCATCAGGAGAACTCTTCAAACGGTAGTGGGTTACAACTGCACATTCCTTGGCAAAGCCTTCAACATGATCAGCTTCTTTACTAAAGAATGATTTAGGAATGAATATCGGGAAATAGGCATTTTCATGTCCTGTATCCTTAAACATTTTATCCAGTACAGACTGCATTTTTTCCCAGATAGCATAGCCATATGGCTTGATAACCATACATCCTCTCACTGCGGAGTTTTCAGCAAGGTCTGCTTTTATAACCAGATCGTTGTACCATTGAGCATAATTCTCTTCTCTGCGTGTTAATTCTTTAGCCATTATAAATCTTGGTATAGTATTTGCTTATTTTTAAATGTAAATCGTGACAAAATTAATAAAAGAGATCAAACGAAATAGTTTTCCGAAAAATAAATAAGGAGCCAGCCATGAAAACCAACACATTACTAATAACGCTCATAGCTTTTTTACTTGCATCCTGCGCATCTTCATACGATGCTTCATTACCACAGGATGATATTTATTATTCCGATTCCCAGAAAGTGAAAAATGATAAATCAAGCAGTGATTCCCAGGCTTATGTGGCAAAACAGGTATACAGCGGCAATGATTATCAGGAATCTGTAAACAAAGAAAGTTCTGAAGATAACTCAGAATATTTTAAAGATGAAGAATATATCTCATATGAAAATTATTCAGGAGAAGAATATGATTCAACAGGATATTATTATGATGATTACACTACCAGGATAAACAGATTCCATGGTGAAAACACTGGTTTTGGATATTATGATGATTATTATTCCTATAATACTTATAACTCCTCATACTACGATCCTTATTATTATGGATATGGCTATAATTACCCAGGTAATTATTATAGTCCATCCTTATATTTTGGTATGAGTTGGAATTATGGATGGGGTAGCTTTGGTATGGGCTGGGGATGGCCATATTATTCAAGCTACTGGTATCCTTACTATGGTTGTGGCTGGTATTATGGATGTGGTTGCGGATACTACGGTAGTTATTGGGCAGGTTACTGGAATGGTTATTATGATGGATATTATGGTTATTACCCGAATAACTCTTATTACACTAATTCATCTTATTATGGAAACCGCGGCTCAAGAGGATTAAATACAAATGGGACCGGAGGGATAGCTTCCCGTTCTCACAGAGTTACCGGAGATGAAGAAGATGCCATTACTACAGGAAGGACCAGAGGGAACTCATCCGATGCAACTGCTGCAAGAACTTCTCCTCAAAATGAAAATACTTATACCACTGGAAGAGAACGAACAGGTGTAAGTGCAAAACCTGCAATTAATAATCCAGACCCAACTGCCAGAAAGCCGATTGAAAAAGATCCAGGTAAAGCACGCAAACCAATTTCCAAAAAACCTGTTAACAATAATGTAACAGCCAGCAAAAAAAATCCTCAAAAAGAGAAACTGAACAAACCTAAGACTTCTAATAGAACAACACCTGAACAATATAGAACAACTAACACTAGAAAGACTTACGAAAGCAGGGATAAGGTTTATAACAAACCTAAGACATATACTTCACCTGACCACAGGAAAACAAGATCAGGCAGTGAATATAGAAGTCAGAAAAATAACAGCAGGGATAATACATATAATAAGCCCGCTAATAACAGATCGAATGTAGGCAGAACTCACTCTCAGCCTTCAAAATCCAATACCCAGAGGTATACTCCACCTACCCAGAGGAACTCTAACAGAAGCTATTCTACTCCTTCAAAGTCAAATAACAACAGAAGCTATTCGTCTCCTTCAAGAAGTTCAGGTAGTAAGAATTATTCCTCACCATCAAGATCCTCCGGAAGCAGAAGTTATAGCTCTCCATCACGATCATCCGGAAGCAACAGTGGAGGATCACGTTCATCAGGAGGCGGAAGCAAAAGTGGTGGAAGCAGGGGTGGAAGAAGGTAAGTAATTTATTTATTTTAATAATTGACCTAGTATAATAAAATTAGTAACACATGAAAAAACTGGTTTTAATAATATCTTTTATTGCATTTACAATTCTTATTCATGCCCAAGGTGCGGTTGAAGCTCTTCAATATTCAAGATTTAGTCCCGGAGGAACTGCCAGGTTCATTGGTATGAATGGCGCTTTTGGTGCCCTGGGAGGAGATTTCAGTGTATTAAGCACCAATCCTGCAGGAATAGGCCTGTACAGAAGTTCCGAGTTTTCTATAACACCAAGCTTTACAATAGGAAATACTAATTCCACATTTTTAAACCAGGATGGCTCCGATTATAAAGTCAATTTCAACCTGGGCAATATAGGAATGATATTTGCAAAAGATATTCCTAGCAGGACAGGACAGAATGGATGGAAATTTATTCAGTTTGGAATTGGTATAAACCGGCTTAACGATTTCAATAACAGAGTAATTATCATTGGCGATAATGCAAACAATTCCTTACTGGATGTTTACTCAGCTTATGCAACAGATTTTGAGATCCCGGCTATTGAAATCGAAGAAGATCTATATTACGATTATGCGTATGATCTGAATCCTGCATGGTGGACCTATCTGCTGGATACTATTGGTGGACCTGCGAACTATGTAAATCCAATAATTAAAGATGGTGTTACTCAAAGCCTGTCAATCAGCAAATGGGGATCAATGAATGAGTTTGTAATGACTATAGGTGGTAATTATTCTGACATTATATATATAGGTGCAACATTAGGTATACCTTTTATCAGATATTATGAAGAATCAAATTACAGGGAAGAAGTTGATCCTGCTAATGTTAATATTAACGACTTAAGGTATTTCAATATTTACAGGAAATTACAAACGAATGCTACAGGAATAAATGCCAAGTTTGGAATAATTGTAAAACCCGTTAACTGGCTTAGGATTGGAGGTTCAATACATACTCCTACCTTTTATTCCAGTGTAAGGGATAAAAACATCACCATTTTTGATTCAAAGTGGAGAACTCCTGATCTTGACGGATATACGACTTACACAAAAAGAAACGCATGGCCAAAAGAGTATGAACTTACAACTCCTTTCAGGGCATCAGGAAGCCTGGCTTTTATTATTGGCCCTTATGGATTGATTAGTGGAGATTATGAATTCATTAATTATTCATTTGCCAGGATGAGAGCCGTACCAACCTACGTTAACGATGATATTAAAAATAGTTATACTTCAACTCATAATTTCAGAATAGGCACTGAATGGAGATATAATATCTTTAGCATAAGAGCAGGTTATGGTTACCAGCCAAGTCCTTATAAATCTAATATCAACGATGGGGTGATCAATACTTATACAGGAGGAGTTGGATTAAAAGTCCAAAATATTTACATAGATATTGCTTATTCACGTTCTGAAATGAGTGAAGACTACTATCTGTATAGCTATGATATTTATACTGCGAAATCTGTAAACCAAACTGCGATAAGCAGAATATTATTTACTCTGGGAGCCAGGTTTTAGTCATTTATCTTCTAGATCATCCAGCCTTTTTAGGCCAGCCTTGGCTCTTTGGTGAATGCTTTTTTCAAATTCATCAAAACGGAGATCCAGGCAAACCTCATAATACCTACGTGCATTTATATAATCTCCTTTTGATTCGTAGACATTACCCAGCTTTAATGCAGAATTTCCTGCAAAATATTTCTCAGATTCAGAACCTTTAACAATAGTCCTTTTGTAAAAATCAATAGCTCTATTAATCTTTACCCATTCGTGAAACACTCTGGCAGATCTATACAAATATTCAAGCTCTTCATCATCCGACTTGTTCATAGAAGAAAACAACTGAAGAAGCGAATCTGCCTGAGAATAATAGCCCCCGTCGAAAAGCAACCTTGCTCTTAAAAGGTAAACATTTGGTAAGTATTTGTTCTCTGCTTCTTTTAGTGCAATTTTATCACTTTCCGATTTATCGTCACCATATATCAAAGCTTTCTTCAATATGTTGTAATAAGCATTTGTGTCGCCTTCTATTAAATAGCTCCATGCAATCTTTTGATATGCTTCCTTAATAAAATCTTTCCCTTTGAAATTCGACACATAGCTATTCAAATACTTCCGTGATACAGGTTCAAGTTTATACAAATAACTTTCCCCTATTAAAAAATCGAGATAATAAAATGGTAAATAATCTGGTCCTCTGGGTCTGTTTAGTAAAACTTCAAGAGCCCTTTCATTTTCTCCCCTTCTGTGTAACAACTTGCTGTATGCAAAGCATATTAACAGGTTTGATGCTGATAAACTGTCAAGCTCATTTTCAAATAACAACTTATTGGTAAAATCCGGAGCAAAAGTTATTTGTATAAATGTGAGAAAGAATAATCCTTCAGGAATGAGATAATACTTCGTATTTTGCTGGCATTCTGTCAAATAATCAACAACTTCCTGGGTACCCTGATGTATAGTTCCTTCATAATTTAATAGATTTGTCATCCATTTATAAGTATCCGGAACAGTACCGATTAAGACATGCATAAATCCCAGAGCAAGTTTATTTGGAAGAAAGTCAGGAAACTCTTCAGAATTTTTATTTAACAATCGATATGCTTTACTTAACTCAAAAACAGCAGTAAAATAGTCCTCAAACTTCATGCGTATCATAGCCCACTGAATATTTACAGTAGCAAGTGAATATCTGTAATATGGTGATGACTTATCTCCTTGTTCAAGTTTTTCTATCCGTTTACTTTTATTTTCTTTTAATACATCATATGCGTCTTCCTCTTCGGTAATCAATAAGTACAGGTAATCACAATAATTTTCGAGCATATAAGGATATAAGTTATCAGGATGCTGCGACTTCTCAAGGTCTAATATCTCCTTTCCCGCATCAAGCTTAAGCTGAGTAATATTCTCATATGCAATTTTACAATTCTCGCTGAAGTAATACTGGGCATTTACACCTGTAGAAATGAATAATAATATTATAATTAAAATTCTCATAAATATATTATCCTAATTTACCTGAATAATTCTTAATATTCAGGATAAATGTAAAAAAAAAGAGTTCCTGAAAACAGAAACTCTTTTAATATTTTCAAAATACTTGTTTATTCCGAGTCAACCTTATTTGCAATCTCATCATCAACAAGTATTCGTCCGCAATATTCGCAGACAATAATTTTCTTGTGCATTTTTATGTCAAGCTGATGCTGAGGAGGGATTTTACTGAAACAACCACCACAGGCATCTCTTTCAACTTTTACTACTGCAAGTCCGTTTCTGGCATTCTTCCTGATGCGTTGGTAAGCAGTAAGCAGCCTTTCTTCTATACTATCCTGATTAATCTGACTTTTATCAAGCAATTCCTTTTCTTCCTTTTCCGTTTCGGCAATGATATCCTTTAATTCATCTTTTTTAAGTTCAATATCCTTTTTTCTTTCCTCGAGATCTTCCTGAGATAGAGTGATCTCCTCTGTTTTTTTCTCCATCTCGAGCTTGCGCTCATTTATTCTTTTCTCTGCTAACTGAATTTCAAGAGTCTGAAATTCAATCTCCTTTGAAAGCGAATCATATTCACGATTATTTCTAACATTCATCTGTTGATCCTTATACTTTTTTATAAGGGATTCACTATCTTTAATACCAATTTGTTTCTCATTAATTGATTTCTCAAAATCTTCAATATCATTATTATAATTTGACACCCTGGTTTCAAGGCCTACAATTTCATCCTCAAGGTCCTGTACTTCAAGTGGAAGCTCCCCTCTGATATTTCTAATCCTATCGACCTGCGAATCAATCTGTTGCACAGTATAAAGGGCTCTGAGGGTATTTTCTACCTTTCTTTCAACAGGATCTTTTATCAATTGCTCCTGAGATATTTTATCAGGCTCTTCAGCCTTTTTTGATTTTTGAGAACTCTTTGTTGCTTTCGCCATCTTAATATTTCTTATATGTAATAATCAATTGCGTTTGTAATACTCTCTGAAATTCGGAGTGCAAAGATAGGAAATTTTTTATTAATTATCCTGAATATTAATTCCTTTGTATACTGTTCGCTTTCGTAATGGCCAATATCGGCTATCAGTATTTTATCTTCAGCTTCAAAGAATTGATGGTATTTTATATCACCGCTAACAAACACATCAGCTCCGTTCCTAATAGCATCATTTATTAAAAAACTCCCGCTCCCTCCACAATATGCCACTTTTCTGATATCCTTATTCAAAAGTTTTGAATGTTTAATCACTTTAAGATTAAATGTGTCTTTTAACAAATCCAGGAATTTCTTTTCACTAATTGTATCTGGAAGTTCTCCTGTAATACCTGCGCCAGCCTGATTAAATTCATTCGTCAGCTTATAAAGGTCATATGCTACTTCTTCGTAAGGATGTGATTGAAAAAGTGCATCCAGTATATTTTTTTCTTTATACACAGGATATATCGTTTCTATACGAACTTCTTCTTCATAATGGATACTTCCTTTTTTGCCCACATAAGGATTTGTGCTATCATCACCTCTGAAGCTTCCTGTCCCCTGTATATTAAAACTGCATTTGTCATAATTGCCAATATTCCCTGCACCCGCATTGAAAATAGCTTCTCTAACTTCTTCGACATTATCTTTCGGACAAAAGGCAACCAACTTTTTCAACAGTCCTTCCTTCGGTTTAAGTATCTCAATATTTAACAGGCCCATCTTTTCTGCATTGATGCCATTTACACCTCTTAGAACATTATCCAGGTTAGTATGTAAACTGAGGATTGCAATATCATTTTTAACAGCTTTAAGAATTATTCGTTCAATGCTATTCTTTCCGGTAATTCTCTTTAATCCTTCAAATATCAACGGATGATGAGAAATTATAATATCATCTTTATTTGTGATGGCTTCATCAATTATTTCTTCAGTAATATCCAGGCACACTAAACCGCTTTTGATCCCACTCCCGGGGTTACCAAGTAGCAATCCTGAATTATCATATGATTCCTGCAAAAAAGAAGGGGCATATAATTCAAATAATTCCAGTAAGTATTTAATCTTCATCTTTTTTTATACTAAGTTACCAAAAATTTCCAGTTATCAGGCTTATAAATTTAACACTACATCATTGGTAACTTCTTAT
>CAZDWF010000154.1:0-7392 GCA_964508895.1 uncultured Bacteroidales bacterium | reverse complement strand
GAGCTTAACATTCCTAAATATGACAAGCTGCTTAAGCAAGATCTTATCTATAAAATCCTTGATCACCAGGCGCTCAATCCCTCTGCCGCAGTTATAGATAAGGAAAAGAAAGAAGCTAAAAAATCACATAGACCAAGAAGAAAAAGAAGCGAAGATAAAGCTCCTGCCACAAAAAGTCTCCAGCCTGTCATTAAAAAGACAAATACAACTCATTCTTCTGACCAAAAACCAGAAACAGATAAAAACAAGGACAAATCAAAGAAAGGCAGAAAACCCAGAGCCAAGGAAGAGGTTTCAAATGAACTGCCTAATAAAGAGATACACAAAGACAAAGGCATTAAATCAACGGTGGATAACAGAAAACCCGTTGAGGATAACAGAAAGCCATCAGAGGATAACAGAAAATCACCCGAGGATAACAGAAAGTCACCTGAGAATAACAGGCCATTTATTAAACAACAAGAAAAAGATAACAAGCAGAAAAGTTTTGAAAGAAAGAAGGAAAGCTTTGTTTCTGAATTTGACGGAATAGTAGTATCTGAGGGCGTTCTGGAAATTATGCCTGATGGCTATGGCTTCCTGAGATCAAGTGATTATTACTATTTGAATTCACCTGATGATGTTTATGTTTCTCAATCACAGATCAAGTTATTCGGACTAAAAACCGGTGATACGGTTATGGGGAGCATCAGGCCACCTAAAGATGGTGAAAAGTATTTCCCTCTTATTAAAGTTGAATATATAAACGGAAAGGCTCCGGAGGAAGTTCGCGATAGAATTCCTTTCGATTTCTTAACTCCGCTATTTCCTGAAGAGAAATTTACTCTTGTTAATAATCCAAATCCTGAGGAGGCATTGTCAACACGTATAATAGATCTTTTCACACCTATTGGCAAAGGACAAAGGGGATTGATCGTTGCCCAGCCGAAAACCGGTAAAACAATGTTGCTGAAAGCAGTTGCTAATTCAATTGCACATAATCACCCTGAAGCATACCTTATCGTATTGCTTATTGATGAAAGACCTGAAGAGGTTACCGATATGGAGCGATCAGTAAAAGCTGAAGTAATCGCTTCTACTTTTGATGAACCTGCTGAACGTCATGTAAAAATTGCCAACATTGTACTTGAAAAAGCAAAAAGAATGACTGAGTGCGGACATGATGTTGTAATTCTTCTTGACTCGATAACAAGACTCGCAAGGGCTTATAATACAGTTAGTCCTGCATCAGGAAAGGTTCTTTCCGGAGGTGTTGAAGCAAATGCTCTTCAAAAACCTAAAAGGTTCTTTGGTGCTGCAAGAAAAATTGAAAATGGTGGTTCATTAACCATTATTGCTACGGCACTTACTGAAACAGGATCCAAAATGGATGAGGTTATCTTCGAAGAGTTTAAAGGCACTGGGAATATGGAACTTCAGCTCGATAGAAAACTATCGAATAAGAGAATATACCCTGCAATTGATATCGTTGCTTCAAGTACTCGCCGTGATGATCTGCTGCATGATAAGGAAACATTACAGAGAATATGGGTAATGCGCAACTATCTTGCTGACATGAATCCGCTGGAAGCAATGGAGTTCCTAAAGGATAAGATCAGGTTTACTAACACTAATGAAGAGTTCCTGATTTCCATGAATGGCTAAACTTGTAAGTTTTTAGCTAATTCTTTTATATCCAGGTTGTCATAATTGCCTGAACTCATTAATAATAGATTGGCATCCTTCCATCTCCTGGAAGACAGAAAATCTTTTAGTTTACCCGAATCAGTAAATACCTTTAAATTAGTCCGGTCAAAGGCATGTTTAATATATGTCTCATCAATATCTTCCAGTTTCTTAAGTTTAACTGTATGAGGATTATAATAAACTATAGCTTCATCAGCAGCATTCATACTTCCAGAATAATTATTGATAAAATCTCTGTTAAGACTACTGTAAGTATGTAATTCCATACATGCCACTAATTTTCTTTCAGGATACTGTTCCTTAACTGCTTTGACAGTAGCCTCAAGTTTGCTTGGTGAATGAGCAAAATCCAGAAAAACATCATAGCTATCAGCATGATGAATCTGTTGCAATCTCCGTGACGCACCCTGGAATGATTTGATGGAATTATAAAATTGTTCATCGCTAATACCAATTTGATTAAGCACTTTTCTTGCTCCTTCAATATTTGCAAGATTGTGATCACCAAAGACTTTTAATGGTATAAGCTTTTGTCCTGCTATCAAATATGTAATCCCATCAAGGATCTTGTTCTCTGGAATTGCATAGGGCATTGAGCTGACACCTTCAGGTGGTCCGGAAGAAATATCAGACAATATTTTATCATCTTTATAATAGATTAAATTCCCACCTGGCTGAATAAAAGAAATAAATATCCTGAACTGGTCAACATAGTTTTCAAATGTTGGAAATACATTAAAATGGTCCCAGGATATTCCACTTATCAATGCTATATTCGGATGATACAAATGGAACTTTGGCCTCCTGTCTATAGGAGAAGTAAGGTATTCATCGCCTTCAAAGATCATTATTTCAGCATCATTGGTCAAACGAGCCATAATGTCAAAACCTTCAATCATTGCACCAACAATATAATCGAAGTTCACATTATTGTCATTCAAAACGTGCATTATCATTGAAGTAATGGTAGTTTTCCCATGGCTTCCTCCAATCACTACCCTGATCTTATTTTTTGAATGTTCGTAAAGGAATTCAGGAAAAGATAAAATTTTAATTCCTGCTTCCCTGGCCTTTAACAATTCAGGATTATTTGCTTTTGCATGCATTCCCAGGATAACAACATCAATGTTTTCGTTAATTCTGTCAGCATCCCACCCAAGTTCATCAGGAAGTATACCTGCATTCCTCAATCGGCTAAGCGATGGCTCAAATATCTCATCATCTGACCCTGTAACAAAATGTCCCTGATCCTTTAATGCCAATGCGAGATTGTGCATGACACTTCCCCCTACTGCTATAAAATGATAATTCATATAATCAAGTTGATAAATAAAAATATTATACCTTTGAAAACGAAATAACCCAATCATGACAGATCAACATACTTCAAAGTATATAGAAAAACTGAACTCTCAGTTTGCTGATTCAGATCCGCATGATATATTAACATATTTCTTAAACAAATATAAAGATAAGATTGCATTTAGCAGCAGTATGGGATTGGAAGATCAGATCATCACACATATGATAATGTCTATCAATAAAAATGCAAGCATCTTTACACTCGATACAGGAAGGCTTTTCCAGGAAACCTATGATCTGATTGAAAAAACAAACAGCCGCTACAGTATCAATATCAAAATCATGTATCCTGATACCATTGAGGTTGAAGAAATGGTAAATAAAAAGGGGATTAACCTTTTTTATGAAAGCATTGAAAACCGTAAGCTATGCTGTAATATCAGAAAGATCAACCCATTGTCCAGGGCCTTATATGGGCAGGACGTCTGGATTACCGGGCTAAGAAGTGAACAATCAGTGACCAGAAAAGGAAATCAACTTATTGAATGGGAGGAAGACTATAATCTTATAAAATTAAATCCATTAATTAAATGGACTGAAAAAGAAGTAACAGATTATATTGACAAGAATAGTATTCCATACAATACCTTACATGATAAAGGATTTCCGAGCATTGGATGTCAGCCATGTACAAAAGCTATTCAACAGGGTGATGATATACGAGCCGGCAGGTGGTGGTGGGAAAACCCGGAGTTAAAAGAATGCGGCTTGCATAATAATAATGAAGGATGAAGGGTGAAATGATAAAACATTATTATAAAATCTTCAACCACACTACCAACCACATACTAATTCTTAATTATTAATTCTCTATTGTGTTTTCTTATTTGTTTATTCTCAAACCCGAGAGTGGTTTCTATTCCACTCAAAGTCGATTTCCATATAAAGTTAAAATATGATTTCCGCTGATCCCTGTTGGTAAATATCTCTCCCATTCTTTGTTTCCCAAACGTTTTAGGATTATTCGATTTAATTATTAATTCATTCGCCAGAAAAGACAGAATACTTGATCCAACTCCTCTTTTCTTTCCTTTATGCCTGTTATATAGTGAAATCTTTAACTTTTTATAAGGCATGTACATACTTCCTGACGAATAAAAATTATTGCCATTTATTAACAAATTTTCTGCACTGCCTGTCCCCTTTATTATTTCAACTCCAAAAAGATTTTTTGTCATATCAGAAAAGCGGGTCAGTTCCATTTCATCCAAATTAGCTTTTAAATGAAATGTATCCTGCTCATAATATAATGGGAAATCAATGTTTGCATTTAAATACCCCTGCCCCATTAAATATGTTGAAAGTGAAACAGACATATTTTCATAGTTCTTAAATTCAGTAAACTTTGCATTTGAAATATTACTAATTAAGCAATTGAAATCAGATAAGAAAACTTCTCCGGGGTACAATGATCCTTCAATATGTTCAGCATATGCAATGTACCCTTTTGAGATTGAAAAGCTTGATATGTTCAAAGGAAAATTAACTTTCCTGAGCATTGCAACAGGCATCTTTCTCCTTTGATTTTCAGGAAACGGATATGACTTATCCCTGAATCCGTGCAGCACAAAGCTTTCCAGAGCTATATTTTGTATATTAATATTTCCCTTAAATAATTCAGGATAATTAATCCCCTGACACAGTACCTTATGAATTGAAATGTTCATCCTGTCACTTTGGTGGCCTATGCGGTCAAAGAATGCTTTCTTTTCAAAGTTAGGACTTAATACCAGTGAGTCAATTTTAATATTATCCTGTGAATAAGATACATTCAGCTTATTAAAACCAAGGGTATATAAACTATCTGAAAGCACAAAACTACTTCCTGGAACAAATAGATTAAAATCGGCAAATTTAAGAGATTCACTAATAATAATGGAATCCTGAGTATTGATCTTTAAGCTATTAAGAGTAAAATCAATGTCATTAAGCTTATTAATAAACTTAGTAGAATCTTTAAAACTAATTAATTCAACCCCTGCTTTATAAATTTTGAACTTTTCAATACAAATTGAATCAACACCCTTTATATGTAAAGCTTGATTTTGGTTTAGCGATCCTTTATTCCTGTTATTGGTTTTATGAAAAGATAACTCTACAAAAGCTTGTCTGAATTCCAATTCATCTATTGAGAGAATTTTATTATTAAGGAGGCTATGCAGATCAATTCCTGACATTTCAAATACAGGCATATAAATCCTATCCGGTGGATGCTCCTTATTCACAAGAATAAAATTTACTGAATCTGCTCTCAACTTAAACTTTTGATTTAGAACACTAAGCAAAAGATTGTTGTAACTAAGATCAATGTGCTGAGAATTAAATTTTCCTTGTATTAGTTCCAGGGAGTTTTTATTAGAAACATATGATGCTAAAGTAGAATTAAGCGGATCTTTCAGATCAATTCTGAGATCAAATGCAGCCAATCTTAAAAAAGAGTTCAGGTTGATATTATCGGAATTATTTTCGCTTGTATATTGAAAATCGATAGTATCAATTACAAAATCACTCATATTTATTATATAAGCACCCTTACTTGTATGCTTTTCGACCTTCTGTTTATTGATTGATTTCCTCACATTATCAATTCTTACTAGCGGGTCAGTGATCCTGACAAAATCCATTAATAATGAGTCCTTAAGGTTATCCTGTTCATAATTTATTTTAAATAGTATTTCAGGGACAGTCATCGTTAGCTCGTGAGTCTTATTAGCTTTTAAAGTATCACTGACAAACTCTACACCAGACAGGGATAGATCATTGAATAGCAAAGACATCTTATTCACTCCTAAGTTATAATCTGATATCAGTGCAGTCTTGATATTACTGGCATTAAGTGCTATTTTACTAAGCAATTCACCGGAAATCTTTTCGGAAAGAACTTCATCAAGCGAAAATTCTGAGATAATGATCTTATCTAAAAAGCCTTTAACTAAAGGTTGGTCTTTTTTATCCGCATGAAACAAATTAAACTTTCCATTATAAACATTTACTCCTTCAAATAAAATATCAGAAAAACTAAAACCTAAGGGATTTGATCTCTTTTGTGGCTTGTTCTTATTCTTTGATATAACATGCTTCACTTCCGGGTTAAAAACTGAAATATCTCCAATATTTGAAATTTCACCTTCCACAAACTCCATAGGTTTAAAATCAGATATCTTCAATTCGGATATTTGAATATCAGTAGTATTGTAAGATTTATCCTCTAAAGAAAGACTAAGATCAAATAAGTCAAGCTGTTGATTTTCAACATTCATGTCGAGTGAATCAAATCTAAGATCAATGGAATTATCAGTATGATAAAAAGAAAAGTCTGAAAGTGCAAAATCGAAGAGCTGTGCATTAATGTTATCCTTTGTTGAATTATCAACACCATGAGAAATAATGCCCTTAGTTGAATTTATTGAATAAAGGGTATGTAAGTTTGTTTCAATTACATTGTTTTCGTTGTATTTAATAAAATCAAGCTCTCCATTATTTATTTGAATTTCACCCCATTTTACAGACGTTAAAGAGGCAGGGAAAAAATGTTTTGTTTTTAGTTCATAAGAATTATTATGATAGTATTTCGACAGTTTTATTTGTGGCTTAACAATTCTGACTGTATTGAATTCAATCTGCTGTTGTTTCAATTTTAATCTCAGGTTAGAATCCAGTAAAAATACTGATGGTATGCTTAAATTAAAAACTGTAACAACTCTTCCATCAAGAATATTTTCCTTATGGAATTCCAGTCCGTCTATTATAAATTCGCCTGTATTTTCATTAATATATAAATAAGGGATCTCAATAAGATCTTCTGAATTATGTGTACTTATAAACACAGCTCTTGCATTAAGCTCAACATTTCCAATGCAATTATCTGATAATTCAAGAACATCTTTAATTGAATCAAGTCTGATATTTTTAACATTTACATTTAAATCTGCAAAATGAATTGAATCAGAAACTGTATTAAATATGCCATTTGCATTTTCAATATCCAGGCTATCAACTCTAATAATAAATGGTAAAATTCTTCCGGTATTTGAATTATTACTACGAACTGAATCTTCCTTTTGTGAATTTATTTTGTCAATCATGATGCAGGGATCCCTTATAATAACAGAGCTAGATAAAAACTCATTATTGTGAAGAATACTATCCAGGATAATCCCTTTAAATTCTATTTCCGGAACATGAATTCTGAGATGTTCTTTCGAATCAGTTTTAGCATCAGAAATTTTCAGTCCTGAAAGCATAAATGAATCCTCATCACTATTTATGTATACATTATCAAATTGAATAGAATGCGATGAATTTGTATCAAAAAAATGACAATCGCGAATTTTAAGTTCAAAT
>CAZDWF010000153.1:0-7407 GCA_964508895.1 uncultured Bacteroidales bacterium | reverse complement strand
ACAAATGGCAAAAAAGGAAAAGATGTCAGGTATGAAGCTGTTTATCTCGAAGAAAGTCCTCTATCTGAGGAAGAAAAAAAGATGGTCGAAGACCATAAGTCAGAGAAGGACGGTCATTTTGACCTCAGGAAAATCTTCCAATCTCATAGCTTCGAAGAAGCAGAAGAGAAACTGTTTGGGTACTGATTAGAAGCTGGTTGAGATGATTAAATTGGTGAAAAATCGCCATTATTATACTGAAATTCGGCTTGGTGATATAAAAACCTAATTTTTAAAGCTCAAACGGGACAATCAAGGTGTTTTAGGTTGAATTAATCGTTGTGTTTTGATAACATTAAGGTCTGAAATCATCCTCAATAACCAAAAGAGAAGGCCATAGAATACATAAGAAATAGGAGGTATTCGGAGAATGAGGGTAAAAAAGGTTCAGGTTTCCAGCGTATTTCTTGCGATCTTTGTCGGTCTTTCCGGTCTTACCATAGCGGCCTCCCCGACCTATACAATTAGCGGTACTGTATTCACTGCTGATAGTACACCGTTGTCTGGAGCAATGGTATCAGCTAACAATGGTAGCAGTTCAGATACAACCGATGCAAGCGGATATTATGAAATTCAAGTTTCATTAAATTGGTCTGGTGTCGTAAGTGTTAGTAAGAAAGGCTGGGGATTTGTTGACAGATCGTGTTTGTATGATAATGTAAATACTGATCACATTGATCAAAACTATACGGCTTTTCAACCTGTGATTTTCGGCTACATCCAAGATGAGGGCGGGACAGGTATTGGAGCAGTGTCCGTCAGTGCCAATGATGGTGAGTATATTGTTGAAACAGACATATCAGGATATTACGAAATGCAGGTTCCATATGGATGGGGAGGAACAATTACACCACTTGAGGATAATTTGATTTTTTACCCAGTTACATATACTCTTTCTCTTGTTACAGAAGATGATAATGATAATAACTTTACAGCACAGCTAAATCATTACGGCGGAGGAAATGGCACACAAGAAAATCCCTTTGAGATATGGACGGTTGTTCAGTTGAACGAGATTGGATTACGCCCGGAGGATTGGGACAAACATTTTGTTCTTATGGACAACATTGATATGTCAAGTCTTTCAGATGCTCAATATAACATGATTGGAACTGAAACCATTCCATTTACAGGCACTTTTAACGGCAACTTTCGTACTCTTTCGAATTTTACATATATTAACGAAGCACAAAATCATATTGGTTTGTTTTCTTATCTTGATGAGGCAAGTATAAAAAACATTCACCTGGAAAATGTTAATATTGTTGCGGATTCTTCAATTGGAGCTCTTGCGTCCACGTGTGACAATAGTTATATCGAGAATTGTTCAGTTACGGGGTCAATTGTCGGAGGGGGTACTATTGGTGGATTAATTGGTTTCTGCGATGGTTCTTCAAATATTCGGGAATGTTGTGCTGCGGTAGATATTTCTGGCAGCGGCATAACTAATGGTGGTTTAATTGGATATTTTGATGGTTGGCACCTTATTAATTCCTATGCAACAGGAACGGTTTCTGGGACTGATAGAATCGGGGGATTAATAGGTTACATTTCTCTCGTTAGTCAAATTATTGATTGTTATTCTTCTGTAGCAGTAACGGGACAAGATACGTCTGTTGGAGGTTTTATCGGAGGTGCTTATTCGAGTGTACCAGTGGATGATTGTTTCTGGGATATCTCTAAGAATCCAACATTAACAGGGGTTGGCAATAAAGCTGACCCTTCAACTCTACTTGGCATAACATCGGGTGATTTTGTTAATCCTGCAATATTCATGGGCGTTGAATGGGATTTTGTTTCTATGGAAGATGGTCCGGATGATGTGTGGGTATTTAGACCTAATGATGACAGTCCGTCGTTATGGCATCAACTTAATCCCCTTCCTGCTATACCGTTTGCAGGTTCCGGTACTGAGAAAAATCCTTATTTTATTTCGAATGCGAATGAGCTTAACAGCATCGGAGGCAATCCTAGATTCAGAGAAAGCCATTTTATACTAACCAATGACATTGACCTTTACGGGATAGTATTTCATCCTATTGGGACAGGAAATATTACTACATTCAGAGGAGTATTTGATGGTAATGATTTTACAGTCAGCAATATGCATATCGACGAAGATAGTTATTATGTAGGATTGATCAGGCATGCATACTATGCAACTATTAAAAATGTGACTCTTAAAGACCCGAATATTATTGCTACGGGGGGGAGTGTTGGCGGGCTTGTTGGTAGTGCGTATCATGGAGAAGTTTTAAATTGTAATGTCAATGGCGGTTCAGTTTCATCTGGAGGTGGCAGTTGTGGAGGCTTAATTGGTAATTGTGATGATACTTATATTGAAAGATGTGAAGCGTCTTGTGATGTGTCGGGCAATAGTAATACTGGCGGTTTAGTAGGATATTATGAGGATGCAAAACTCTTTTTTTCAAAATCAAGAGACCAGAATATCAACGGGACCATTAATGTTGGAGGCTTAATTGGTCGTGGTTACTATGGAAATGTTTTATTTTGTTCTTCGGATTCTACAGTAAATGCCTCTGGAGACAGGGCAGGCGGATTTATAGGCAATCAATCTTATCTTTCTATCCGGTATTCCTCAAGTACTGGATTTGTATTCAGTACTGCTGATCATGTAGGGGGTTTTGCAGGATATGTATATCGCGGTAGCTTTTACAGTTGTTTTTCTAAGTGTAGTGTTATAGGGCAAAATAATGTCGGCGGGTTTGTTGGAGTCAAATATGAGTATGGGGGAATTGGCTCCTGCTATAGTACTGGCAATGTTGTAGGACAGGAAAACTGTGGGGGATTTATTGGATATAATGATTACCATAGCGGCCCGGTTCATTGCTTTTGGGATATAGAAACCTCTGGCCAAACAATAAGTGATGGAGGCGAGGGGAAAACAACAAGTGAACTCTTTGATCCCAATACTTATCTAAATGTAGGTTGGGATTTTGTTGGTGAATATGAAAATGGCACAAACGAAATATGGGCTGAGCCCAATACTATTGGGTATCCCATTTTGTGGTGGCAAACAGATCCTCTGCCCCAGTTGCCAACCTTTTCTGGCGGCATAGGTACAATCGACAACCCATTTCTTATTTCTAATGTAAATGAATTGAACCAAATCGGAAATAATTATCGATTAAAAGAGAGTGCATTCTTGTTGATAAATGATCTCGATTTTTCTGGTTTAGAAACTTTTAATGTAATAGGTGGTGCTAGTCCTTATTATTTCCAAGGTCAGTTCTTTGGAAATGGGCATACTATCCACAACCTTGACACCAATATATTTTATCGTATAGAAGGAGAAAAAACACTGATCAGAGATGTTAATATTGCTGAGCCCAATCTGATGATTGTCGGGGTGGGATGCTTAGCTGATTATGTAAAAGATACTCGTATTTATAATTGTAATGTGACAGGTGGCAAAGTTTCTTATGCCGGACTCGTTGACTCAAATCATGGGATGATTGCCAACTGTGATATTTCTTGTGATATTATTTCTAATAGCGGTGCCGGAGGTGTTGCTTATACTAATTCAGGTACAATAAAGCAATGTTCGTTTCAGGGTAGTATTGTGGCTGATACTTCTAGTACAGTTCCTAAAGTTGGAGGAATTGCAGGAAGCAATTCTGAGTTAATTGAGCAGTGTTATTCACAGGGAGATATAACGGGTTTTGAAGGTGTAGGAGGATTGATAGGTTCTAATGGGGGGATGATTATCGAATGTAAGTCTGAAGCAAACGTATCTGGTTATAGATATGTTGGTGGCTTTGTAGGTGTACAATATCCTACTGCGAAAATCTCAAATTGCTATGCAACAGGTGATGTTAATGGTCAATATTATATTGGTGGCTTTGCTGGCCACGCAGACAATAGTCAGTATTCACCCTATAAGGGAGGTGAGATTGTCAACTGCTATTCGACGGGATTATTAAGCGGAACAAGCTACTATGGAGGATTTATTGCACTAAATGAAGGATATCTCGCATATTGTTTCTGGGATATTAACGCAAGTGGAATTGATTCTAGCGATGGAGGAATTGGCAGAACTAGCGAGCAAATGAAGAAGGCTGAAACTTTTGTCGGTTGGGGTGTAGAGCCGGTTTGGACAATTGATGAAGGAAATGATTATCCACGACTGACTTGGGAGAATCAGCCTGGAGAAATCATTACAACTTCAACTTATCAAGGCAGTGGTACAGTCGAAGACCCGTTTTTAATTACGACATATCAAGAACTCTTTGCAATGGGCATGGACCAGCGTGATGAGGGTAAACGATTCAGATTTGAATCAGATTTCGATTTATCTGCATACCCTAATTATATGATACAGGGAAACGGATATATTAATGGGAATGGACATACAATTTCTAACTATGTATATGATTCAAACGAGACAGATTATGTAGGCATCTTTGCATCATTAACAGGAGCCGAAAACTTAATCATTGAAAACATCTCTATCAATGCTCCCGTCAGTTCTTATGTTGGAGGATTAGTTGGTGAGAGTCGAGGTGATTTTATTAATTGTCATGTAACTGGTACAATTCGTGGATTTGAGCAAGTTGGGGGATTGATTGGGTCTTCTTCTTATGGAAATTTAATTTCTGATTGCACTTTTAATGGAACTATACACGGTGAAAGATATATTGGCGGAATTATTGGTTACAACAGATGGGGAGAGATTAATGAATGCAATTTCATAGGTGAACTGACTGGTGACGATTACATTGGGGGTATCGCAGGTTATTTAATATCAGTTGGCGATATAAGCCATTGCCATTCTGAAGGTATTATTAATGGAAATGGATATATTGGGGGAGCTATAGGTTGTGCTGCTACAGATTCGTATGGTACTGGAGGCAGCAACATCTTTCAATGTTCTTCAAATATTCAAGTTCAGGGAACGGGTAATTATGTCGGAGGATTTGGAGGGAAAAATGAGTACTGTAATATTGAAGAGTGCTGGTCGAAAGGGAGTGTCAAGGGGAACGACTATGTTGGGGGATTGTTGGGATCAGGTTTTTCTGCCGTGAATTGCTACTCTAATTGTTCAGTTGAGGGAAATGGGTATGTGGGAGGTTTAATTGGGTACATATGGAACGGTTCTATTAGGACATGCTATTCCAGCGGTTCTGTTACGGGTGTTTCTAGCGTGGGAGGTTTGGTTGGGTATAAATCATCTTCTCCTATGGATTATTTTTGTCTATGGGATGTGGATGCTAGTGGTCAGGTTGAGAGTGCCATGGGAGATGGCTACTCTACAGAGGACATGAGAAAAGCGTTAACTTATACTGGCTGGGGATGTGTTGAGGCTTGGACAATTGACGAAGGAAATGATTATCCACGTTTACTCTGGGAGCAGCAATCAGGAACTTTAATTTCATATGATACTTGGTTTGCTGGAGGATCTGGTACAGAGGAAGATCCTTACCTTATTGAGACAGCCGAGCAATTAAATACAATATACCATGTCAACTGTAATCCAGCGTTAAACTTTAAACTTATTTCAGATATTGATCTTAGTTCTTATGACGGAGTCGGAGGAAATCCATCATTTAATATGATTACTTCGGGAGGTATTTTTGACGGAAATGATTTTACGATATCAAACCTAACGATTAATGTTTCCAGTGGTAGTAATATAGGAATGTTCTCAAGTAGAGGAGGAACACTAAAAAATCTCACGCTTCTAAATCCTGTTATTAATGCTCCTAATTCAGATTACGTTGGAGCCTTTGCAGGAGACGCTGGATATACAACTTTTGAAAACTGTCATATCATTAATGGGCAAATTACTGGAGATACATCGGTTGGCGGCATGGCCGGTGATGCTTATGGTACATATGAAAATTGTAGTGTTCAGGTTTCTGTAACAGGAACAAGTAAGGTTGGCGGCTTTGTTGGATCGAATGGAAAATCGACTGGAACACATGGGCATTTTTATAACTGTACATCGGATTGTTCAATCCAAGTTGCAGGTGACTATGGGGGTGGGTTTGTCGGATATATCTACGGATTAGACTCATTCACTGGATGCCATTCTTCTGTAACAATAACATCTGGTGGAGACTATGTTGGAGGTTTTACGAGTTATACAAATAATGAGGCGAATTTCAATGAATGCACAGCTTCAGCTACTCTTTATGGGACTGGAGATTATTATGGAGGTATTATTGGATTTCTGTGGAACGGAGAGATGGTTGCCTCTTCTGCAAACGTTGCAATTGGAACCAGTTCAAGTTATCCAAGTGAATTTGTCGGAGGATTGATCGGATATGAATATGACTATGCTAATATTGAAAATTGTTCATCATCAGGAACGATATATGGCTCAAGAAAAGTGGGCGGATTAATAGGACACAATTTAGGAAATGTTGAACGCTCTTCATCAACGGTCTCTGTACATGGATCTTCATGGGGAGAAGACGTAGGTGGACTTATTGGGCTGAATGGTGGAAATATTTATTCTTCTCGAGCCTCTGGGACTGTGTGGGCAGGCCGGAATACTGGCGGGCTTATTGGAAACGGTGATACATACAGTAGAATTGAAAATTGTTATGCCAAAGGATCTGTATACGGCTCAGAATCTGTTGGAGGGCTTATTGGTCTTAACAGTGAATATGGTTCAGTTATAAACGGTTATTCCACTGGCTATGTAAGCGGTTCAATGTATGTGGGTGGATTAATCGGAAACAATTCAGGTTCTGTTGGACCCAACTGTTATTGGGATATGAATACCAGTGGCAAAACTTACAGTCAGGGGGGTATGGGGAAAACCACAACAGAAATGAAAACCACAGCCACATTTGTCGGATGGGGTAGTGAAGGCGTATGGGCAATTAATGAAGGAATAAGCACGCCGCACTTTATGTGGGAAGACATGCCGGGAGATCCTATTCCGAATCAGGCTTATTGGCCCGGCAGCGGAACTGAGGAAGAGCCGTTTTTGATTTCTACTGCCGTAGAGATGTATTTGTTAGGCCTTGCTTCTCATGCCTTTGAAGATCATCACTTTAAACTTATCGCCAATATTAATATGTCTTCTTACGATGGCTTAAATGGAAACTTGCCATATTATCCGATAGCTGGTTTTAAAGGAGTTTTTGATGGTAATGGGCATGTGATTTCCAATCTTTCAATGACAACCCTTGCTCAAAAATATGTCGGATTATTTGGGAATATTGGCGGAGCAGAAATCGTGAATGTCAGATTGCTAAATCCGACTATCGAAACACCGAATAATGACTCAATTGGTGCTCTTGTCGGCAGGCTCGGACAGGGTGAAATAAGAAAATGCTCTGTAGACGGTGGTTATGTACTCGGAAGCAGAAATACAGGGGGGTTAGTTGGAGAAAA
>CAZDWF010000152.1:0-7443 GCA_964508895.1 uncultured Bacteroidales bacterium | reverse complement strand
ATATATTTTGCATAATAATATATGTTATTTGATATTTTATTCGTATCTTTTGCACGATTACAATCTAATTTTTAACCAAATAGAATACATATGAAAAATTTTACGCGTTTTATTTTTTCTGCATTAACATTAATTCTCTTTTCCACTACATTAATTAATGCTCAGCAAATTATCTGTGTTGACCGTGATGGCAGTTTCCAGTATCCGGATATCTTTACTGATGATTGGCAATATCTTCAACCAGCATTAGATGCCCTGGGTTATACTTACGATTATGTAGAAGTACAAGACTTAGCTCTTGATGGCCCGGATGCTACCACTATGGCCAACTATGATATAGCATTCTGGTTTACTGGTGAGGTCTGGTCTAATGGTGAGACAATTACAGATAATGATGAATTTAGCCTGTTACTTTACCTGACAGTTAATGGAGGGAAGCTTTTGCTGTCTTCACAGGACTACCTTTACGACAAATATAGTGGTGCTGGCACTTTCTCATCAGGCAGCTTCCCGCATGATGGTCTTGGCTGTATTGAAGTAGTTCAGGATGTCTGGAATATTGAGCCTGACACAGGAAATGTAGCCGGTGTTGCCGGGTCATGTGCTGAAGGAATGGCTTTTACAGTATTTGACATTTATACAGAAGTTACTGATGATGGTCTGTATATCGATGACTTTATTCAGCATCAGGGACAAAGCCTGCTGGAAATAGTTTATCCTGATCCTGTTGGTATAGGAGCTTTCCAGTGGGATCCCGGTACTTACAGAACTATCTTTTCAACAGTTTCTTATGCAGCAGTATTAGGGTTTGATGACAGAAAAGTATTATTAGACAAATCTATTGCCTGGTTGCTTGGAACTACAGGAATGACTGCTATTACGATGGAGCAATCTGATATGCTTGTATATCCTAATCCTGCTACCACATCCGTTAGGATCGGTTGTAAAGATAAGATGCAGGAACTCTGGATCATGAACAGTACAGGTCAGGTTGTTGATCATGTAAATGTTGACGATTACAAAACCAAAGTTAACATTGCCAGTTACAATACCGGAATTTACTTTGTGAGAACTAAAACCGACAAAGGAATTTCAACAACTAAGTTAATTGTAGAGTAGAAAGATTTATTTCTTTGAAAGCTGTCTTTTAAAAGGCAGCTTTTTTTTATTTAATATCTTTGCTTTTCAATTCTAATTATGAAAAAACTAATTTTTGTTATATTATTTAGTCTACTAAATGGATTTGCCTTTTGTCAGGATTATCATTACTGGAGCGAACAATTTGGAGCTGAATCTCATCTCATGGGTGGAGCTGTTGTTGCCGGTGTGAGGGATAATAGTGCAATATTTTACAATCCGGGAGCTGTAGGTTTTATAGAAGGGAATTCTGTTTCAGTCAATGCAAATATCTATAAAGTCCAGCTAACACGTATGAAAAATAGTCTTGGAGAAGATATTGACGTGAAATACAACCGCTACACCTTTTATCCACAGATGCTTTCCGGTATGCTTCAACTTTTCAGAAGCAACAACTGGAAGCTCAGCTATGGTTTATTTACAAAGTATAATAGCAGAATGCGATTCAATAAAAGGTATTTTGGAAGTATTGATATCTCACCTGATTTCCCGGGAAGTGAAAACTATGTTGGAGTTTTTGATTATAATAATGAATTTATCGAACAATGGGGAGGAATTGGAATTGCTTGTAAGATCAATAAAAATATTGCTATTGGAGTAACACAGTTTGTTGCATACAGGTATCAAACATATCGCCTTGGATTTTCTGCTAAGACAATCCCGGTAATAGACTCAAATTATTTTGTTTCTTCAATTTCTGAGTATAATGATGTTTTATATGTAAACTGGAGGCTTATCTGGAAACTTGGCCTGGCACTTGATTATGGCAAATGGAAAGCAGGGTTTACCATCACATCACCTTCGGTATGTTTTTATGGTGATGCCGATGTTCAGAGAGAAATTTCATTTCATAATATGGAAAAGCTTGGAGTAACAATAAGAGTCGATGATTTTTTAGCAATCGACAGGCAGGAATACTTATGGATGCATTATAAAACTCCTTTGTCAGTGAGTGCCGGAATTCGATATTCCAATAAAAAGACAACTATTGAAGTAAGTGCTGAATACTTTGCCGAGATCAAACCTTATAATATTATTGATGCAGAAGAAAAACCAGTTATATATCCAAAAGAAATCTTCGATGAGGAAATTGGCAAAATCAAATTTGTCAGTGTAAAAGGTGCAGCCAATGATGTATTGAATGTTGCAATAGGCTGGCAGCAGATCCTGAATGATAATTTCGATTTTCTTTGTGGTTTTCGTACAGACTTTAATAATTTTACTATACAGGATGAGCTGTTAGATGGAATTATCATGTCAGGAAGAACCTGGGACTTATATCATATAACACTTGGTGCAGCCATGAAAAGAGAAAGAAGTAAAATTACTGCCGGACTGGAATATACATATGGCAGACAAAAAAACCTTACACAGATTGTGAATTTTTCTAATCCCAGTATTGAAAATGGCACAATGGGTTATATCAATGATAGTATGATAGGAGTAGATCATGGTATTGCCCTGGTGCTGGGATATACATTTTATTTCAATCAACTTATTCCTGATTAATATTAAAATACATAGCATGAAATACAAATTAATAATAATCATTCTCTTTATTTCTGTTGCAGGTTCTGGCCAGAAACAGATACAGGTCAAAAATCAGAAATTTGAAACTATTGGTGTTAGTGATGGGGAAAAAATACATAAAGAATCAAGGGATCTGATGGTAAAACTTAACTACGAGACAGGAGATATTGAGATGGCAATCAATATGAAGAATAACCGACTGATCTCTGAGGAAAAGATGCCCCGAACAAATGAAGAAGATGATCTGTTCAAAATTGCAGGAAGACTACCATTAAACGATATTATATACAATAAACAAACTGATCAGAATTACACCCTGGAACTTAATATTGCTAACAGGGGTAAAATCACTCCTGTATTGTTTAACTGTGATATTAAGAATTATACCGGAAGTGGAAGGGGATTCCGGCAATTCATTATGACTACCGATATTGATCTGCCAGAGAACTCAGAAGAGCTCTATGGACTTGAACCCGTGATAAAGATTATTATATCTTTTCAAATGTATATTATCGGTGGTTAAAAAACAGGCCGCTCACGATAAGAAAGCGGCCTAACTAACCAAACCAATTAATGATCAGGACTTTGGATTAAAATCCGTCCTGCCATTATCGTAAATTCCTTCAACACCAGTAATTTTACCATCTTCCTCTACTACTCTCAAACGGAAGTATTCAATTTCTTCAAACATAAAAGTATTTTCATTAATGGGTATCATTTTCATTTTTGGCCGATCTTCCCTCTGATAATATATAGCTCCATCCTTAAATGTGATCTTCCTTGGCCCATAATCCCCTGCATATGATTTTAATACTTTAGAATCAATTTTTACAGGATTCATTTTCGCTTCCAATGCATCATTTATCCATTTATAATATATTTTCCAGGTCTCATTCTTCTCTTTTTCAATTCTTTTTCCCAATGCCAGGCTATAAGCAAAATCTTTTGCATCTTTTGCAGAAACTTTATGATGAGGTTCAATTCCAACACCTTCCCAGTTTGTTTCAGTTATCGGATTAACAGCTCTTCCTTTTGGCAAGCGGACAAGAAATTGCTCACTTAATATTTCAATGTCAACCGGATGTGCTCCTCCACCTGTTGTTTCTCCAACAATGGTAGCCCGTTCCATATTTTTCAAATTATATGTAAATTCTTCAGCGGCTGAAAATGTTCTCGCACTAGTTAATACATACACATCGGCATCGGAATTCTTTGTTCCGGGAACATACGGTAAAGTCCAAAATTGCTGAAATTCATCTGTTGGCCTGAAATAAAATGAATTTATATGTCTGGCCTCATCTTCATCATATAAATAACTTGTGATGAGCTGTATCATTGAAGGACTACCTCCTCCGTTGTACCTCATATCAAAAATAATAGCATCAGCATTAGATAAGAATTGCATAGCTGCAATAGCAGTTTGACCGGCAATTTTGGCATCATAGAATTGATCGAATCTCAAATAACCTATATTCCCGGGGAGTATTTCAACTTCCTTAAACGCAAAATTTCTTTTCTGAGATCTTAATAGTTCTCTCTTTATATATTCCTGTATATCTTTATCATCAGTTGATTCTATTTCAATAATCAGTTCAGGAGCATATTGAATGCTGAAATGCTTATCATTATTCGCAGACCTCATATCCTGCGTAATTTGTGCAGCAAATTCAACAGGGTCATCAATTTCAGAATATTTCCCTTTTTTATAATTATCCAGGATAACTTTAGTCATCTCTTTTGCAAGATCTTCAAATACATAAAGACTATTTGTTTTTTCTGCTAAAGTGTCAATTACCTGCAGTTTAATCTCTTCGGTAAGCTTAAATTCATCATCCTGACATTGTACATTTGAAAAACTCAACAATAGTAGCATTGCCACTATGTAAGTGATTACATTTTTAAATAAAATTCTAGCTTTCATAACTTTGATATATAAATTAGTAATTATTAATTGCCATAACAAATGAACATCTTCCGGTTGGATCTGACATTTGCAGGGGTTGATCTATAATTTTAAATCCAAATTTCTTATAGAGTGCTGTTGCTTCTTTTAAATTCTCATGTGAAAAAAGGTAAGTTCTGTTAAATCCTTTATTTTTAGCTGTTTGTAAAGCATTCTTCAGAAGCAATGAACCAAAGCCCATGCCTCTGAAATTATATTTTACAGTAAACTTACAGAGTTCACAATCATTTTCACCCACTGGGACAAGAGCAAAAGAGCCAATAATTTCATCATTGTGTTTAAGAAGTGAAATAGTTCCACCTTTGCTGGTTATCATTTTTTCCGGATCATTAAGTATCTTAATATCATGATCCGTTAAACCGATATATTCCTCTATCCATAAAAGATTTAATCTGCGAAACTCTAATTGGAAATTATTCTCATAGTTTATAATCTCTATATTCTCTTTAATTCTGTTAACCAGACCCTTTTTAATCCTATCATATAAGCTAAATTCCTGATACGAATCTTCCAGCTTACTTATGATCTTTAGAAAATCTGGTTCAATCTCAAACACATAATCTTCTGTTGCTTTACAAATCTCTTCCCAGGTAACCGACATCTTTTCTGCAAGATCCTTTCCTCTTTTTGTAAGGCTAACCAAACGTTTCCTGAGGTCAGTATCATCAGTTCGTGCCAGTATCAAGCCTTTTTCCTCAAGTATATTGGCTACCTGTATTATTGCAGGATGTGACTGATTGAGCTCCTCAGCTATCTTTGTTACAGGTATTTCTTCTTCTCTCTTCCATAATAACAAAAAAAAGGTAAACCATCTTGGCTCAAAATCTACATCCAGGTCTTTATAGATTCTGGCTACATCACGCATTAAAGTATCCGTAAAATTCTTCATACGGCTTCCAAAAGCCATCATTTCAAGATCTCTTATAAAACTCATATTGTGTAAGTACTTACAATATTATTACTAAGACTATGCCAAAGCTCTAAGTTTTTGTAATTCAAAATTATATAACGAATTACCGAATGCCAAATATTATTTAAATGTACA
This sequence comes from uncultured Bacteroidales bacterium, assembly GCA_964508895.1. Taxonomy (GTDB): domain Bacteria; phylum Bacteroidota; class Bacteroidia; order Bacteroidales; family B18-G4; genus M55B132. The sequence continues at coordinate 1,768 of CAZDWF010000152.1, read as the reverse complement.
AAACTGCACAATTTTTGTTCGCAAACGAACATGGGGTTTATAATTATGTAAAATAAATATTAAATAAGAAAATTACTACTTTCGTGTTACATATTATAATTTCATATAATTCAACTGATGAGAACAATACTATCTATTCTATTCATAGCATCAATAATTCTATTCAATTCCAATAAAGTATTTTCACAGGAAGAGAAAACCTGTGATTTAACAGTTAAGGTCAGGAATATTAAAAATAACAAAGGAAGTATTCAGATTGCGTTGTCCAACTCTAAAGCTGAATATGAATCAAGAGGTGATAGTTTCAGGCAAGATTCAGCATTCATTAAGAAGAAGAAAACCGAATATACATTCAGGAATATACCTTATGGAACCTATGCTGTGAAGATATATCATGATAAAAACGGTAATAAAATCCTCGATCTCAACTCATTTGGAATACCTTCTGAGGATTATGGATTTTCAAACGATGCCAAAGGAATGTTCGGACCGGCAAGATGGGAGGATGCAAAGTTTGAAGTGAATACAAAGCAATTGGTGATCACTATAAACATTCAATAATAGTTCTTAGTTCGTAGTTCTTAGTTCGTAGAGTTGCAAAGCTAGCTGTTGTATTTTTAGTTTTGTTTTATGCTAGAAATTAGCTTGTTGAGCATTTTCACTAACTCAAATGCTTTGTCATTAATATTATTATAATCTCCTTCATTAATCATTTTCATGTTTTTATAAATGTGAATTAGGGTAAGCATTTCAAATAATGACCCTCTGGCAATAAATAAGAAATGTGCGAACTCCTTTTTTGAATATCTGCCTGCACCTTCTGCGATATTCATAGGAATAGATGATGTACAGGAGTATAGCTGTTCCTTGAGTCGGTATGATTTAACTAGTTTGTCTTTATCGATTGAATTAAAGACTATCTCAAATAGTAAAACACTCTTATTCCAAACCTTCAATCTTTTAAAAGCAAATTTTTCTTCCATATTACTTTATAAAAATGAAGGAGCATTGTTCCTTAGATAAAGCAGGTAATTTCAATAATAAATGCAAAAGCAATTATGTCACTACGTGATCAATAGTTCTAAAAACAAAACAAATTATTCAGAATTGTAAGATATCAGTTTCAGATAAAGTTTATTAGAGCATCTCTACGAACTAAGAACTACGAACTACGAACTCTAATTCCACACACCATCCACTTTGTAATAAATGTTTTTATCCCTGAAAATATTAAAACTCAGGGAAACATAAAATAGGTTAACATCAAAATTATAGGGTTTTGTGGGTTGATTCTTAGCATCAAGCACTACAAAATCCTTATTAAAGAAATTATTCAGGTAATATTTGAATTTGAGATTCAATCCAAATGGCAGCTGTAATCCAACAAAAGGTCCATGAGCTATTTTCACCACACGATTCGAAAACCATATACTGAACTTTTCCTGCTTCACCTCATTTTTAATTCTCTTTTCCTTATAATTAAATGGGAATTCAACTTCATATCCTGCATAAATAAATGATCCTGTCATATTACCTATTTTAATACCAGCAGGTATACCCAGGTTATAAGTCCTGTATTTATATCTCTCTTCCGATTGAGGGAGATCATAAATAAAACCAACATTCCTGATAGCTCCACCTGTATATATTCCAAAACTTTTTGAAAAGTCAATATTATAAGCTGCCTGAATATGCAGGAAAGCAGTAAACCTTTCCACATTACCGCTTTCAATACCATTTCAGGCAAGTGTCAATGAAGCGGTTAGTC